>DATKLW010000132.1:0-10097 GCA_035542215.1 Thermoanaerobaculia bacterium
GTTGACGGCGAGGAAGAGTCCGTTCCTCGCCGCGAGCTCCCGCACCGTCGTCGCGACGAGATTGCCGTCCGCTCCGCGATCCACGACGACCTTCAGATTGCCCGGCGCCTTCGCGAGGTCGATCGTCACGATGTGCGCGACGAGCGGCGTCGGCTGCGTCCTGACGACCGTGCGGTGCGTGACGCCCGCCGCGATCGCCGGCGCTTCGGCCGCGACGGGCGTGACCGACGGACGGGGCGGCGCGACCGTCGTCGCGCACGCGACGAGGAAGGCGAGCGTGAACGCGGGGACGAGGCGGCGGGGTCTCAGCACGGGATTTGCCGCGCCGAGACTACCTTGCGCTACCAGCTCCTCACGCGCCCCGTGTCGACGTGCACGAAGTCGTCGCCCGGGTAGTAGCCGACGCCGCCGCGGGCGATGTCGAGCGCGGCCGCGTGGAGGCGGCGGAGGGGCACGCCCGTGAGCCGCACGTCGGCCGCCATGCCCTTGAGGTGCAGGCTGTGGCGCGCGACCGCGCCCGAGCGGCTCCTCAGCATCTCGTTCGAGTACGGCGAGCGGTAGCCGGAGATGATCTCGTAGACGCCCGCCTTCGCTCCCTCGGCCGTCGCCTGCCCGCGGAGGAGGTGCAGCAGGTCGAGGAGCTTCGGATCGATGCGCGTGACCTCGTTCGTACGGTGGTCGCGGAGGATCCAGTCGATCGCCGTGAGCCCGGACTCCTGGTATCTCCCCGACACGCAGTACACGCTCTCGATGCGCTCGTTCGTGTGCGTGTTGTGGAACGCGAGCGAGCGCACGTCCTTCTCGTCCGCCGACTCGCGGGCGAGCTTCTCCAGCGACGCCTTCAGCGGGCTCGGGAGGAGAAAGGCGGCCGCCGTGGCGAGCGTGGAGGAAAAGAGGCGGCGCCGGGAAAGGTCGAGGGGGCCCTTCAAGCCCGGCGATTTTGACAGCGGGCGGCATAAGGGACAACCTCGCTGAGGAATGAAACAACTCGCCTTTGTTTTCAGTGCTTTGGCCCTGTGCGCCTGCGCGGCGGGCGCGCGCGCGCAGGCCCCCGCGCCCACCCGTGTCGCCCAGTGCGACTGGCTCGCCGCGCACCTTCCTCGCTATCGCGAGCTGGCCGTGAAGCCCTGGCCGGGGCCGCTCCCCGTCGTGAAGAAGCTCTCTCCCGGCGGCGCGTACGCCGGATCGGCCGCGCTCGCGGAAATTCTGCGCGATCTCGGCGACCTGCCCGCGTCGGCCGCCGTCTCCGCGGACGGGACGTACGGCGGCGCGCTCGTGGACGCCGTGAAGGCGTTCCAGCGCCGCCACGGCCTCACGCCCGACGGCGTCCTCGGCGCCGGGACGTTCGCCGCGCTCGACGTCCCGTACGCGAGGCGGCTCGAGGAGATCGAGGAGTCGCTGAAGTGGCTCGAGACGATCCCCGTTCCCGAATCCGAGGCGCTGGTCGTCGTCAACATCCCGTCCTTCCATCTCTACGCGTGGACGGCCGCCGACCGCGGCAAGAAGGCCACGCTCACGATGCGCGTCGTGGTCGGGAAGGCCGCGAAGTCGCGCACGCCGATTCTCGGCGGCGAGATCTCGCATCTCGTCTTCCGGCCGTACTGGTACGTCCCGCGCAGCATCATCGTGAAGGAGATGCTCCCGGCGTTCGCGAAGGACGCCGCGTACTTCGACAGCCACGAGCTCGAGCTGTGCGCCTCGAACGACGACGCCTCGCCGGGCCTGCCCGCGACGCCCGAGAACGTCGCGAAGCTCCGCGCGGGCGCGTACGGCGTCCGGCAGAAGCCGGGCCCGCGCAACTCGCTCGGGAAGGTGAAGTTCATCTTCCCGAACTCCGAGTCCGTCTACCTCCACGACACGCCGGCGAAGTCTCTCTTTTCGCGCGACCGGCGGGACTTCTCCCACGGCTGCGTGCGCGTCTCGGACCCGCCCGCGCTCGCGGCGTTCCTCCTCCGGTCGACGCCCGGCTGGGACGCCGCCGCGATCTCCGCGGCGATGGAGGCCGAGAGGCCGAAGGTCGTCCTCCTGAAGCCGCGCGTCCCCGTCTGGCTCCTCTACACGACCGCGATCGCGGGCCCCGACGGGACGCTCGCGTTCTTCGAGGACGTCTACAAGAGGGGCGCGCCCGGGGGCGGACCGGCGAGCGCGAAGCCCTGACTACTTCTCCAGGAAGTACTGCACCTTCGTGACGACGCGGACCTTCTTCATGACGGACGTCTCGGCCTCGTACTCGGCCAGCGGCGCGCCGATCGTGAAAAGGCCCTGCGACGCCGACTTGATGCCGCCGAGGTGCGTCTTCGAATCCTTCGCGAAGGCGTCGGCCGCCTGCCGCGCGTTCGCGGTCGCGGCCGCGAGCATCTCGGTCTTCACCTTGTTGAGGTCCGTGAAGTAGTACCGGACGTTGTTGTTGTCGACGCGGATGCCGCGCCTGAGCATCTCGCCCGTCGACTGGGCGGCCTTTTCCACCGCGTCCACCTTCGCGGTCTCGAGGACGAGGCCGCCGCGCACCGTGTAGCGGCTCTCGGGACGCACGTTCGGCATCCCGCTCGCGAACGCGTCCGAGACGTACGTCGGCCCCGAGCGGAGCTCTTTCTCCTCGAAGCCCTGCGCGACGAGGAACTCGCGAAGGGCTTTCGCGTTCTCGACGAGCGCGTCGTTCGCGGCCGGAAGCGTCGCGGCGGACGACGCGAGGCTGAGCTGCCAGCTCGCGCGGTCGGACCTCACGATCCGTTCGTCGAGGCCGCGGACCTCGACTGCGCTCTCGAACTTCCTCGTGTAACGGATCGCGTCGCCGATGAGATAGCCGGCGACGACGATGCCGGCGGCGGTGAGGACGGACGGGATGAGGCGTTCGCTCGCCATTCGGTCACTCCTTCGAAGGCTCGGACGTTTTCGGGGGAAGGACGAACGAGAGCGGGTTCTTCCGGAAGTGCGAGAGGACGTGCCGGAGGACGCCGAAGAGCTCCTCGTTCGTCATCTCGAACGCGCGCGCCGCGTTGACGAGGGAGAGCGTGAAGGCGACGGTCAGGTTCAGGACGAACATGACGGCGATTCCGCCGAGGGCACGCAGGAACCATCCGCCGAGGAACCAGCGCTCGCCGAGGCCCGCGGCCGCGAGCGCGAGCGTTCCGGTCGAGAGCGTGACGTGGCGGACGTCGAACGGGATCCCGAAGAACCGGCCGACGGCCGGCGCGAAGCCGAGGAGGAACCCAAGCGCGACGTTCGTGCCCCAGCCCGCCGCGTTGCGGCCGAGGCCGTCGCCGATCCACCGGAGGCGCTCCTTCGTGAGCGCGCCGCCCGGCTTCTTCTCCGCGATCGCCTCGGGCAGGCGGTGCACGGTGACCCAGTTCTCGAACCAGCCGCCCGCGACGCTCCCCATCCAGAGGAGGACGCCCGTGAGCGCCGCGAAGAAGACCGTGCCGCTGTCGAGCGGGCTGAGCGTCTCGAACGTGTGCGCGGCGGCCTCCGGGTCGAGGTACGGCCGGCCCGCCGCGAGCCGCCAGAGCGCGTCGAAGACCGCCGCGCCCGCGCCCACGACGAGGACGTTCGACGCCGCGGCCGCGATCTGCGAGCTCGTGAGGCGCGAGAAGAACGTCGCGACCCGCTCGAGCCGGTCCTCGCCTTCGCTCGCCTGGATGATCTTCGCGAGCGTCGCGGCCGTCATCGCCGGCTGCTTCGTCGCGAGGATGAGGCCGAACGCCTGCAGCGCGAGGAAGCTCACGGCGTAGTTCAGGCCGAAGAGGAAGCTCTCGGGAAACGGCGCGAGGTGCCACTCGTGGACGGCCATCTTGACCGCGGCCGTCAGCACGGTCAGGGCGCCGCCGCCCGCGGCCGCGGCCCAGATGTGCCGGTAGTCCTTCCGGTCCGTGGCGACGTAGTGCTCGCCGGTCTCCCCGGAGCGCTCGACGATCTTGCGGTCGAGGAGGTGGAGGTTCCACTTCACGAGGTGCCCGACGGAGCGGTCCTGCTGGGCGAGCGTCGCGAGCCGCACGACGAGGCGGTGGAGCGCGCGCGAGGTGTCGATCCCGGGCTCGGCCTCGAGGACGTCGGCCATCAGCGCCATGCGCGTCAGGCAGCGGTCGACGACCTCGAGGTCGAAGACGCTCTGGATGCTGACGCCCGCCTCCTCGAGGCCCTTCTGGACGGCGCGCGCCTCCTTGCGGCACTCGCCGGAGACCTTGCGGAACGCGGCGAGCTCCGCGCGCAGGTCGCCGCCGGAGGCCCACGCCTCGAGAAGCGCGTCCGCCGCGCTCTTCTGCCGGTAGAACGGCGATTCGGCGACGCGGTGGCCGGTGCCGCGCGCGCGCAGGTCGCGCGAGAGGCCGTGCGCGAGGACCCGCGCCGCGAGCAGCCGGAATCCGTCCGCGAAGCCCTGCCGCGCCGGCGCCCATGCCTCCGATCCGGCGCCCGCGAACAGCTCGACGACGGCGTGGACGACGCGAAGGTCGCGGTTGCGGAACCTCTCGACGTCGGCGGGGCTCCGGAAGAGGCGCCTGACGACGCGCGAGAGGTCGCGGTCGTCGCGGGGGCCCGGGAGGAGCCGGCTCGAGATGCGGTCCGACAGCTCGGCGACGAAGCCCCGCTCGGCCGGGATCCCCGTCTCGCCGAAGAGCGCCGTCGCGTCCGTCCCGGCGAGAAGAGCCGCGATCGCCGCGTGGAATCGGGCGCGCTTCTCCGGGTCCGCGTTCAGGACGTCGACGACCGGCGTCCCCGCCTCGGACGGCGAATCCGCGACGAGCTGCGCGGTCCTCGCGAGGCGGACGAATGCGTCGGCCCGGTCTCCCGCGCCTTCCGCCGACACGAAATCGTCGAGGCGCTCCCCCGCTTGCCGGAATGCGAGCGGGTCCACGCGCCTACTTCTTCCGGAGCTCCATCAGCACCTGTTTGGCCACGGCCTTGAGCGTGTCGAAGACGCCCTGGCCGGACGGAGCGGTGGCCTCGAACGTGGGCTCGCCCTTGAAGTTCAGCTGGCGGTAGAGCTCGTCGGCCGGCATCGCCGTCGGGAGGTCGCGTTTGTTGAGCTGCAGGACGTACGGGACGTTCGGGAGGTCGAAGCCGTGTTCGGCGAGGTTCTTCTCGAGGTTCTGAAGCGACTCGATGTTCGCGTCCATGCGCGCTTCCTGCGAGTCGGCCACGAAGACGACTCCGTCGACGCCCTTGAGGATGAGCTTGCGGCTCGCGTCGTAGAAAACCTGCCCGGGGACCGTGTAGAGGTGGAAACGGGTCTTGAAGCCGCGCACCGTCCCGAGGTCGAGCGGAAGGAAGTCGAAGAACAGGGTCCGGTCCGTCTCCGTCGCGAGCGAGATGAGCTTGCCCTTGGCGGCGGGGTTCGTCCGGTCGTAGATGTACTGCAGGTTCGTCGTCTTCCCGCAGAGGCCCGGGCCGTAGTAGACGATCTTGCAGTTGATCTCGCGGGCCGCGTAGTTGATGAACGTCATCGAGCTGCGCTACTCCCGAAAGAGGCTGTCAATGTCTTCGTCGGTGATTTCGGCGAACGGCGAATCGAATCCTTCCTGCCTGCGGACCTTCTCGGACTCCACCTTCTTCTGGATGGTCTCGAAAACCCGTTCGAGCTCGGCGTTCGCCTTGCGGACCCGGAGCCTCACGAGTCCGAGCGACGAGCGCTCGTCAAAGATCACGACGAGGATGACCCTCTGCCCGACGATGGAGATGTAGACGTTGTCGCGCTCCCCCTCGTGGAAGAGGACCGGAAACTCCTTCTCGCCGATCAGGCGCGCGAGGCCGTCCGTCGCCGCGACGTTGCCGGCCGTGAGCGATGCGAGCGACGTCGTGTCGAGGGAATCCATGTCGCCCATGGCCGCGATCTGCTGGCCGTTCTTGTCGACGATGAAGACGACCTTCGCCTGTGCGTCCGCCTTCAGGCGCCCGATGACATCCTTGATCTGATGGAACTCCTCGTCGAACAGAACGAAATCGGACATCTGATTTCGGGCAGTTTACCCGATCACATGTCCCGGCGGCCCGTCAGGGACCGCGAGAGCGTGACCTCGTCGGCGAATTCGAGGGCCGCGCCCACGGGCAGGCCGAGGGCGAGCCGCGTCACCCGGACCCCGAGCGGCTTCAGCCGGCGGGCCAGGTAGAGGGCCGTCGCCTCGCCTTCGACGTTCGGATTCGTGGCGATGAGGACTTCCTCGACGCGGGCGTCCGCGGGGGCCTTCTCGACGCGCTCGAGGAGGTCCGCGACGTGGAGGTCGTCGGGACCGACGCCCCGGAGCGGGGCGAGGGCGCCGCCGAGCACGTGGTAACGGCCCCGGAACTCGTGCGTGCGCTCGAGGATCTCCACGTCGAACGCCTCTTCGACGACCGCGAGGAGGCGCGCCTCGCGCGCCGGGTCCGCACAGACCGAACAGGGGTCTTCCTCCGTGAGGGCGTGGCAGACGCCGCATTCCCGCGTCCTCGCCCGCGCTTCGGCGACGGCGGCCATCAGCGCCGCCGCGTCGAACTCCGGCGCCGCGAGGAGATGGTGCGCGATCCGCCGGGCGCTCTTCGGGCCGATGCCGGGCAGCTTCTCGAGGGACGCGACGAGCCGGTCGAGGGCCGGGAGGGTCGCCACTCAGCGGCCCTTGGGCCGGCCGGCGCCGTCGTCGCGCTTCACGTCCGCGATCTCGCCGCCGAACATGTCCATCATTTTCCTGACGCGATCGTCGGTCTCGACCTTGTGCCGGAGATGCTCCTTCTCGAGCGTCGCCGGGTCGGCGGCGGCCGCCGCGGCGGTGAGGTCGCCGCCGGGAGGCGAGGCGTTCTCGACGACGACGCGCGCCCCGCGGCCGAGGACGGAGATCGCCGCGTCCTCGAGGACCTTCGCGACCGCGGCCTCGGCGAGACGCTTTTCGACGACCGTGCTCGGCGGGTCGAGAAGGATGCGGACGACCCTGCCTTCGAGCGCGATCGAGGCGTCCTCGAGGACCGCGCCGAGCTGCGCGTGCTTTTTCTCGACGGCCGCGCGGAACGCGCCCGCGGGGTCCGGCGTCGCGAGCGGCTCGGGGATGATCTCGAGCGGCGTCAGGCCGACGAAGCGCGGGGCCTCGTTGGGAGGGGAAGAAGAATCCTCTGCTTCGGACGGCGCACCGGACCGGATGCCCACTCCGTGTCTCTGCGGAGCAACCGCGTCGCCCGAAGAGGATTTCCTGGAAGGTGAGTGTCCGGAGGCCCCATTCACCTTCGAAGAAAATCCCCCTCCACCGCCCGCACCCGCCCCACCCGCGCCGCGCGGCGCAGGCGGCACGGAAGGCACGGGAGTCCGACCAGAAAGAAAATCCTCGACGGCGACGAGCTTCGGCAGCTCGGCGAGACGCAGGAGGAGCACCTCGAACGCGAGCGCGGGGACATCGGACCTCCGGAGCGTCCCGTCGGACTCGGAGAGGAGCGTCAGGAGGCGCAGGAGCGTCTCGTACGGCGTGACGCGCGCGAAGCCGGCGAGGCGCTCGGCGCCCTGCTCCGAGAGTCCCGCAGGCGGGAGTGCACCGGCGTCCGCCGCGAGGCGCACCGCGCCGCGAACGAGAGCCGTCAGGTCGTGGAGCGTGGAGCGCGGGTCGGCTCCCGCGGCGTCGAGCTCGGCGCAGCCCTTGAGGACGCCGACGCGGTCGCCCGACAGGACCGACGCGAGGAGCGCGACGAGAGCCGTGCGGTCCGGCGCGCCGAGGAGTGCGGCCACGTCCCCGGCGGTCACGCTGCCGCCGGATCGGGCCGCGGCCTGGTCGAAGAGCGACAGTCCGTCGCGGAGGCTGCCCGTCGCGGCCGCGGCGAGCGCGCCGAGAGCGGGCCGCTCGACGAACGGCTTGCCCTTGCCCGCCGCGGACGCGGACTCGACGACCGCGAAGCCCTCGCGCCCCGCGACGTCCGCGAGGCGGTCGGCGACCTCGTCGTCCGTGAGGCGCCGGAAGTCGAAGCGCTGGCAGCGCGAGAGGATCGTCGCGGGGATCTTGTGGCGTTCGGTCGTCGCGAGGATGAAGACGGCGTGCGCGGGCGGCTCCTCGAGCGTCTTGAGGAGCGCCTGGAACGCGGCCGACGAGATCGCGTGGACCTCGTCGATGATGAAGACCTTGCGGCGGTCGCGCGAAGGCGCGTACGAGACGATCTCGATGAGGTCGCGCGCCTGATCGACCTTGCCGTGCGTCGCGCCGTCGATCTCGAGCGTGTCGATCGAGCGGCCCTCGAGGACCTCCGTGCACGAGGCGCACGTCCCGCAGGGGGTCGGCGTGGGCCGGTCCGAGTTGTTGCAGTTGATCGCGGCCGCGAGAAGACGCGCCGTGGTCGTCTTCCCGACGCCGCGCGGGCCCGAGAAAAGGTACGCGTGGGCGAGCCGGTCGGCCGTGACCGCGTTCGTGAGGGCCCGGACGATCTCGTCCTGGCCGACGACGTCCTTGAACGTGCGGGGGCGCCACTTGCGGGCGAGAGGAACCCAGTTCACCTCGGTCACGGGCCGACTGTACTAGAGTCCGCGCCCCGCACGCCGTTCAGCCCGGGGTCCTAGAATCCCGCCGCGTGACGTGCCGCCGGACCGTCCCTGTGGCTTTGCTGTCTCTCGCGGCGGCCGCCCTCCTTCGCGCCGAGGACGCGCCGCCGGCGCCCCCCGAGGCACGGGACTGGTCGCTCCACGCTCAGTCCACGTATCAGGTGCAGACGCACGGCTCCTTCGACGCACCGTATGCGGGCGCGAACAGCCTCCAGGACCGCAGCGAGACGCACGGGTCCTTCACGGCGACGCTCTACGCGGGCCGGCGGCTCTGGGCGGGCGGCGAGGCTTTCGTGAACGTCGAGCTCATCGCGGGCCAGGGGCTCAGCAAGGTCCTCGGTCTCGCGGGGCCGCCGAACGGGGAAACGTACCGCGTGGACTCGCCCGAGCTCAAGGCGAACCTCGCGCGGATCTTCCTGAGGCAGACGTTCGACCTCGGCGGCGCCCGCGAGGGGCAGGAGGACGACCAGAACCGCCTTCAGGGGACGGTCCCGGCGAGCCGGATCGTCGTGACGCTCGGAAAAGTCTCCGGCACGGACATCTTCGACGACAACGTCTACGCCCACGACCCGCGGACGCAGTTCAACAACTGGTCGCTGTGGGCGAACGCCGCGTGGGACTACCCCGCCGACACGCGCGGGTACACGTGGGGCGTCGCCGTCGAGTGGATCGGCGGCCCGTGGGCGGCGCGGCTCGGCGTCTTCATGGAGCCGAAGGTCGCGAACGGCCTCGAGTTCGACCACGACGTCGCGCAGGCCCGCGGCAGCGTCCTCGAGCTCGCGCACCGCCACGCGCTCGGAGAGCGCCCGGGCGCTGTGCGCGTTCTCGCGTTCCTGAACCGCGCGGACATGGGCGTCTACCGCGACGCGCTGGCCGCGTCTCCGACGGCGCCGGACGTCACGACGACGCGCGCGCCGGGCCGGGAGAAACACGGCTTCGGCCTGAACGTGGAGCAGGAGATCGTCCCGCGCGTCGGAGCGTTTCTGCGCGCAGGCTGGAACGACGGGAAGACCGAGTCGTGGGCGTTCACCGAGGTGGAACGCACGCTTGCGCTCGGCGTGAGCTTCGACGGAGCGCTCTGGCGGAGGCCGGACGACACGTTCGGGCTCGCAGTCGCCTGGAACGGCGTGAACGCGGACCACCGCGACTACCTCGCGGCGGGAGGGCTCGGTTTCATGCTCGGCGACGGCGCGCTGAACTACGGCGCCGAGAGCGTCGTCGACGCCTATTACCGCTTCTCGCCCGTGCGCTTCTTCGCGGTCTCGGCCGAGGGCCAGCGCTTCACGAACCTCGCGTTCAACCGGGACCGCGGCCCCGTCACCGTGTGGGGCCTGCGCCTGCACGCGAGCTTCTAGGGAGGATCCCGAAGAGGGGAAGGTCCCGAGCCCCCCGATGAGTCCGGGCGATCCGCGGCGCCCGGTCCTTGCTCCTGAGTGCTGCTTCCTTCCGGATCTGACACGGTTCGGAGGGGACCGTCGCGCGGGACCCGAACTCATCCGGGGGCCCGGAGGAGGCGCATGATACCAGCCGCGGAACGACTTGTGCCGCCCCGCTCCCTCCGATAAAAAGGCCGCGTCTTGACCAGCCCGCCTCTCCGCGTCTTCTTCCTCTGGCACTTCCA
>DATKLW010000133.1:0-5297 GCA_035542215.1 Thermoanaerobaculia bacterium
GAGCGGAGGAGGTCAAGAAGGCGTCGCTCGCGGGGATCCTCGGATGAGAAGAAGGGCCGTCTCCGCCGCATTCGCCGTCATCCTCGCCGCAGCGGCCGTGCTCCGCGCGGGCGCGGCGGAGCCTCGCGTCGTGAGGATCGTCGCGAAGCGCTTCACGTACACGCCGTCGGAGATCACGTTGAAGAAAGGCGAGCCCGTCGTCCTCGAGCTCGTCTCCGAGGACCGAGTGCACGGGTTCAAGCTGCCCGCGTTCAAGATCCGCACGGACGTGCGCCCGAACGAGGTCACGCGCGTCCCGCTCACCCCCGACAAGACCGGGACGTTCACGTTCGCGTGCGACGTTTTCTGCGGCGACGGCCACGACGACATGACCGGGACGCTGATCGTGACCGAGTGAGGCTACTTCGCGGGGGCAAGAGCGCGCAGCTCGATCGCGACGACGTCGTCGAGGCTTCGCCCGGGCGGCGCGACGAGGCGCAGGGCGCCGCCGGAGACGTCGAGCGACGGGGAGATCGAAAGAGAGGACGAAGAAGAGATTTCTGCGAATGAGAACACGGACAGCGAGCCGCCCCGCGACGTCACGACGACGACCGACGCGGAGGGGCTCTCGGCGGACGGAACGAGCCGCGACAGTGGGACCTGCCCCTCGCCGGCCATGGCGCGGAGCTCCGCGAGGTCGTATTTCTTAGAAGGTGAAGAGGGGGCCGTGATCGCGAGGACCGCCGGCGCATCTGCCGCGCCCCCATTCACCTTCGAAGAAAATCCACCGCCACCGGCGGTCCCACCGGCCACGGGCGCAGCAACGACGCCCGGAGCGATCGGGGTTTCCCTCTCCCTCGCATAAACCGTGATCTCGCCTGCCGGACCGAGGACGGTCTTCCCCGCCGCGCCCGTCCCCTCCTCCCGCCACTCCAGCGTCTGCGGAGAGAGGGAGATCGAGACCTTGAGTCGCGCGTCCGCTGCGGCGGAGAAGCACGTCTCGCCGGCCGTGCCGCCGGCCCAGTCCCCCGCGGGCGTCTTCGAGAGCGTCATGCGGCAGTCGGGGCGCTCGCGGACGTCGCGTGCCGTGAAAAGGGTCAGCGCCTCCGGCTCGCGCCACTTGCCGCGCACGCCCGCGAGGTCGCGCGGCTCGTACACGCGCAAGGCGACGCGGGACCCGTCGGCGTCCAGAACCAGGAATCGCTGGAGAAACGGGGCGTCCGGCCGGGCGACCCGTGCGGCCTCGACGTAGAAGACGGTCGAGTCGGCCGCGATCCGGCTCTTCGGGACCGCAGCGACCGCGAACCGGACGCTCGCCCCGGAGTCGCGCGAGACGTAGGAGCCCGGCAGGAGGCCCGCGACCTCGGCGACCGAGGGCGGCAGCCCGGCGGCCGGCGCGGCCGCCGGGAGGATCAGCGCGGCGGCGAGCGCCGCGCGGAGCCTCACTCCTCGTCCTCCTCTTCCACCTTGCCCGCCCGCTTCTCGGAGACGCGGCGCATCGAGTGGTCGAGGATGCGTTTTCTCAGCCGGACGGACTTCGGCGTGACCTCGACGAGCTCGTCGTCCTCGATCCACTCGATCGCGAGCTCGAGCGGCATCGGGCGCGGCGGCGTGAGGCGGATCGCGAAATCGGAGCCGGACGAGCGCATGTTCGTGAGGTGCTTCTTGACGCAGGGGTTCACGACGAGGTCGTTCGGGCGGGCGCTCTCGCCGCAGATCATCCCGCCGTAGACCTCGATGCCGGGCGGCAGGAAAAGCGTCGAGCGCTCCTCGAGCCTCTCGAGCGAGTGGGCCGTCGTCTCCCCCGCCTCCTTGCAGACCATCGCGCCGCGGCCGCGGCCGACGACCTCGCCGCGGAACGGCTCGTAGCCGTGGAACACGTGGTACAGGAGGCCCTCGCCCTTCGTGTCGGTCAGGAACTCGTTGCGGTAGCCGAAGAGGCCGCGCGTCGGGATCTTGAACTCGATCTTCACGCGTCCCGACCCGTGGTTCGTCATGTTCGTCATCTCGGCCTTTCTCTGGCCGAGCTTCTCGATGACGGTGCCCATCGCCGTCTCGGGGATGTCGACGACGAGCTGCTCGATCGGCTCGCACGTCCTCCCGTCGACCTCCTTCAGGATGACCTGCGGGCGCGAGAGCGCGAATTCGAACCCCTCGCGGCGCATCGTCTCGACCGTGATCGCGAGGTGGAGCTCGCCGCGGCCGGAGACGCGGAAGGCGTCGGGGCTGTCCGTCTCCTCGACGCGCATCGCGACGTTCGTCCGGAGCTCCTTCTGGAGGCGCTCGGCGATGTTCCGGCTCGTCACGTATTTGCCCTCGCGCCCGGCGAACGGCGAGTCGTTGACCCGGAACATCATGGAGACCGTCGGCTCGTCCACGTGGATCGGCGCGAGCGCGACGGGGTTCTCGAGGTCGGCGAGCGTCTCGCCGATCGTGACTTCCTCGACGCCGGAGATGACGACGAGGTCGCCGGCGTGCGCCTCGTCGACCTCGACGCGCCGGAGGCCCTCGAACGCGAGGACCTTGCCGACCTTCGCTTTCGTCACGGTTCCGTCGAGCTTGCAGACCGAGATCTGCTGAGAGGGCTTGACCGTCCCGTTCACGATGCGGCCGATCACGAGCCTTCCGAGGTAGTTGTCGTAGTCGAGCGAGGCCACGAGGAGCTGGAGCGGGGCCGCCGGGTCGCCGCCGGGCTCCGGCACCTCCACGAGGATCGCGTCCAGAAGCGGCCGGACGTCCGTCTCGGTGTGGTCCACCTCGCGGCGGGCGAAGCCGTGCTTGGCGGACGTGTAGACGATCGGGAAGTCGAGCTGCGCGTCCGTGGCGCCGAGGTCGACCATGAGGTCGAACACCTCGTCGATGACCTGGTGGGGCCGCGCCTCGGGGCGGTCGATCTTGTTCACGACGACGATCGGCTTGAGACCGAGCTCGAAGGCCTTGCGAAGGACGAACCGGGTCTGCGGCATCGGGCCGTCGGCCGCGTCCACGACGAGGAGGACCGCGTCCACCATCTTGAGGACGCGCTCGACTTCGCCCCCGAAGTCGCTGTGGCCCGGCGTGTCGACGATGTTGATCTTCGTCCCGTGGTAGTGGATGGACGTGTTCTTCGCGAGGATCGTGATCCCGCGCTCCTTTTCGAGGTCGTTGCTGTCCATGATCCGCTCCGTCGCGGAGACGGCTTCGTTGGCGCGGAACGTCCCGGACTGCTTCAGGAGGCAGTCCACGAGCGTCGTTTTCCCGTGGTCGACGTGGGCAATGATCGCGATGTTGCGGAGGGCGGACATGGAAACCTGCTTTCGGGGCGCGGGGCCGGGCTGCGGCCGCTTCGCGGGGCGCCGAGAGTACCAGAGGAAGAAAAGATTTTCTTCGAATGGGGAAGAGCGCGATACGCTTCGCCCGCTCCATGAAGAGAGCCGCGCGGCTTGCGTTCACTTTCATAGAAGTCTCCCTGGTCGTCTTCCTGACGATCCTCCTCGGGCGGGGCTTCCAGGCGCGCTCGCTGCCGGACCTCCAGCCGTGGCACCGCGCGCACCTCGGAGACGTCAAGGCCGGCGAGCTGCCCGACACGGCGACGCTCGCCGACTACCTGCGCCGCGAGGACGCGGTCTTCGCCTCGCTGAAGTCGAAGGTCCTCGACGCCGTTCCGGAGGCGGAGCGGGCCGCGACGAGCCGCTACTCCGCGGGCGGCCCGCTCGACCCGACGCGCCTCGGCGCGGCCGACGGCAACCGGACGTTCGAGCTCGTCCCGGAGAGGATCGCGGGAGGCGCGCTCCTCGTCCACGGCCTGACGGACGCGCCTTACAGCGTGCGGCCCGTCGCCGAGGCGCTCCGGAGGCTCGGCTACTACACGCTCGCGCCGCGGATGCCCGGCCACGGGACGGCGCCCTCCGGCCTCGTGACCGCCGAGTGGAAGGACTGGATGAGCGTCGTACGGCTCGCGGCCCGACACGTCGCCGCGAAGGCGCCGGGCAAGCCGTTCGTCGTCGTCGGCTACTCGAACGGCGGCGCGCTCGCGGTCAAGTATGCGCAGGACGTGATCGAGGGCTCGGGCCTCCCGCGGCCGGACCGGATCGTCCTGATGTCTCCCATGATCGGCCTGACGCCGTTCGCGGGCTTCGCGCGCATCGCGAGCCTCCTCCACCGGATCCCGTTCTTCGAGAAGAACGCGTGGCTCGACGTCGTCCCCGAGTACAACCCGTACAAGTACAACTCGTTCCCGGTGAACGCCGCGATCCAGACGGCGGAGCTCACGCAGGAGCTGAACGCCCAAACCGAGCGCCTCGCCAGGGCCGGCCGGCTGAAAGACCTCGCGCCCGTCCTCGCCTTCCAGTCGCTCGTCGATGCGACGGTTTCGACGGAGGCGATCGTCCGCAGGCTCTACGACCGGCTCCCCGCGAACGGCAGCGAGCTCGTCCTGTTCGACGTCAATCGCGAGAGCAGCCTCGCGCCGTTTCTCTCGAGGCCCGAGAAGCTCCTCGCCGACCTCGGGGCGCGGACGGACCTGACGTACCGCATCACGGTCGTCGCGAACACGCGGCGCGACACGCGGGAGGTCTCCGCCTGGTCCGCCGGGCCGGGGCCCGTCCGGGTCTCGGCGGCGCCGCTCGGCCTCGCGTGGCCGGAGGGCGTTTTCTCCCTCTCGCACGTCGCGATCCCCTTTCCCGAGAGCGACGACCTCTACGGCAGGCTTCCCGAGCCTCCGCCGACGTTCGGACTGAGGCTCGGGCGCGTGACTCCCCGCGGCGAGCGAGCCGTCCTCACGGTCCCGCTCGACCAGTGGATGAGGCTCACGTGGAACCCGTTCTTCCCGTGGCTCGAGGCGCGCGTGACGGAGTGGGCCGCTATCTCTTCTTCAGGGCACTGACGATCCAGGGCACGAAGTCCTTCCCGGGAGGGGCGAGGTCGACGTTCATCGTGACGTCGCCCTCCGGCCGCCTCTGGAAGAGCATCCGCGCCCGCGTCCCGGCCTCGTAGTTCACGAGCTCGCGCGAGAGGAGCCGGAGCCCGTCCGGGAGGAGCTCGACGTCGAACGTGCCCGTCACGCCGTTCGAGAAGAACCACGTCGCGACGTACCGCCTCTTCTCGCGGTCGTACGCGAACCAGCCCTCCTCGTCGAGCGTCTCCTCGGGACGCCCGCCCTCCTCGGCCGCGAGGATCGTGCTCCCGTGAAGGACGAAACAGCTGCCGAGGAGCTCGGGGCCGAAGCGGGCGACGCGCCCGCCGATCCGCGCCCCTACGCTCGCGCCGCCCGTCCAGGCCCCCGTGAGGAACGCCATCTCCTGGAACGGCTTCCAGGCTGGAGCGGCGGCGGCCGTCGG
>DATKLW010000134.1:0-4297 GCA_035542215.1 Thermoanaerobaculia bacterium
CACGTACACGAGGTCGCCGATCGTGACCTTCCCTTCGAGCGGCGTCTTCGCGCCGGTCTTCGGGTTCAGGCGGAAGTACTCGCGCCGGAGGTCCCACCCGCCGGGGACGGCCGGCGCGCGGTCGTTCGGGACGACGCGGACGAGGCGCGCGCGGAACGCGGCGTCCTCGCCGCCGCCGTCGACGGCGAGCGGGCCCTTGACGGCCTCGCGGGGGTCGACGGCGATCTCGACGCCGCCCGCCGTCTCGCGCGACGTGAGCGCGGAGGCCGGCAGATCGGCGCCGGCGGACCGGACGCGCACCTTCGGGAGGGCGCGCGCGGCCGCCATCTCACGCTCGATGAGCCAGGCCGAGTGGACGAGAATCTGCGACGTCTCGAACGTCGACCCGAAGTGCCGGCCGTCGAACCGGTCGAGGAGGCGTCTCGCGAGCGTCTTCTGCCGCGCGGCATCGAGCCTGCCGTGGGCCTCCAGCGCGTGCGCGGCGACCGCGAGCGTGGAGCCGAGGCGGCCCGGGTAGCGCCGCCACGAGCCCGCGAGGGGCGTCCAGCGCGCCGGGTCCTCGGAGCCGGGCTGGTCGAGCGCGGCCGCGACGTCGGCGCCCACCGACGCGAGGAGGTCCTGCGTCACGCGGTCGAGGCCGGGCTTGCCTTCCATCGAGAGGTTCTTCAGCGAGAGGAGGACGAGCGAGCGGTCGAGGACGGTGCCGTTCGCGGCCGCCCACGCGCCCTGAAGGCGGAGCGTCGCCTCGGCGGACGCGCCCGCCGCGGGGAGGACGCCGAGGGCGACGAGGCGCGACTCGACGTACGTCGCGGCGACACCCTCGGACGACGAGGCGTCCGGCGTCTTTTCCCGGAGCCACCCGAGAGCGCGCGGCGCGTCGAGCGACTTCAGGGCCGCGGCGTCGTCCGTCGACGAGACGAGCATGAGGACGAGCGCCGTCATCGCGGGGTCGCCCTTGCCCTGCCCGGGCCACCACGCGAACGAGCCGTCGAGGTTCTGGAGCGCCTTGAGACGCGCGACGCCCGCGGCGGAGAAGTCCACCGCGTTCTTCCACGTCTCCTCCTGGCCCGCGGCGAACGCGCCGGACGACGCGTGCTTCGGGTCGAAGAGGGACTTCACGACGAGGCTCGGGACCGTCATGGAGGCGACCTGCTCGGCGCAGCCCCACGGGTACGTGAGGAGCCAGCGCAGCGACGGGAGGAGCGCGGCCGTGAAGCCGTTCGTCGCGAAGATGCGGAGCTCGGCGAGCGACTCGCCGGCGGCGGGGGCGGCCGTGAACGCCTCGCCGGCCTTCAGCATCTTCGTCTCGGAGAACGTCACGGCGTCGGGCAGCGTCCGGAGCGGGTGCTCGAAGCGCTGCGCCTCGCCGGCGACCGTGAGCGTCGTCGCGAGGGCGGTCGAGCCGGACGGGGGCAAGTCGGCGAGCGTCACGGAGCCCCTGGCCGAGGCTTCCTGCTTCGGCGCGAGGGTCGCGGCGACGGCGAGCGGGGCCGCGAGCGTCGTGCCGGCGCCGGCGGCCAGCGTGGCCGCCACGTCCTTCGACTTCTTCTCCTGGTTCGACACGAGGAGGCGCACCTGCGCCGTGTCGCCGCGGCGGAGGAACGGCGGGGCCGCGACGGAGAGCGTGACGGGGGCGTGCGTCCCGAAGGACGAGCCGCCCTCGCCGAACCGGCCGCGCGTGTCGACGGCGACCGCGGAGACGTTCCACGTCGTCTGGTTCGAGGGGAGGCGGAACGCGACCGTCGCGCGGCCGTCGGCGTCCGTCACGACGCGCGCGTTCCAGTATGCCGTGTCGTCCTCCTTCTGGTCCTTCTTGTCGGGCTTCGTCGCGGCGAGCCAGAAGTTCGGGCGGTAGAGGCGCGCGAGGCGCTCGCCGTAGCCGTACGACTGGAACTCGCGGCTGTAGAAGCTCATGAGGTTGAGCCGCTCGAGCGGGTAGAAGAACGCGAGGAGCGGCGGCCGGAACTCCGGCTGCAGCGCGAGGACCGCCTTGTCCACGACGGCCACGGACACCTCGGCCTCGACGGGCTTCCCGGAGGCGTCCGTGACGCGCAGCGTGAGCGCCTGGCGCTGGCCGGGCTTGACGAACGGCGCCTGCGGCTTGACCGAGACCGAGAGCGCCTTGTCGGCCGGCGGGATGCGCATCGTCATCGTGCGCTCGATCCAGCCCCGGACGGGATCGGCGTAACCGAGGACGACGTACGCGGCCGTCCCGAACGACGGGAGGATCGGCTGCGCGATCCACGCCGACAGGCCCTGCACCTTCTGGACGCGCTGCTCGTGGATGCGCCGGCCGGCGACCGTGAGGTAGAGGCGGCCGCGGTCCGTCCCGCCCTCGCCCCAGCCCTCGGGCAGGAGGACGAGCGCGCGCGCCGTCTCGCCGGGCCGGAACGTGTCTTTTTCCTGAAGGATCGTGAGCTCGGAGACGTCCGTGATCGGCGCGCCCGGCTTCTGCGGCGCGACGACGATCGAGGCCTCGGCCGTCGTCGGGCGGCCGGCGCGGTCCTCGAGCGTCACGAGGACGTCGAGGCGGCCGGAAGCGTCCGTCGGGACCGGCATCTCCCAGCGGCCATCCTCCTTCGTCGTGAAGGCGACCTCGCGCGTCGCGGGCGGCAGCTTGAACGGCGTGAGCGTGAGGACGGCCTTGCCCTTCGTCTTCCCGTAGCTCTTGCCGGACGGGTACACGGCGCGGACGGAGAGCGTCGCGGGCTTCTCGGCGCTCGCGTAGACCGACGACGTCTTCGCGAGAGCGACGACCTCGCTGCGGGCGTCGGGGAACGTCTTCGAGAACGAGGCGACGTTGCCGTCGGGGTCCTTCCCGAAGAGGCGGAGGACGAACGAGTAGTCGTAGTTCGGGGGGCCCGGGAGCGTGTCGGGCAGCGTGAGCGTGATCGTCGCCTTGCCCTGCGCGTCGAGCTCGACCTCGTCGGCGTCGGCGACGGGGAACGGCACCGCGACGGAGTTCTCCTTCGGGCCGTCCCAGCCGTACGTCGTCGCGCTGCCGGTCTCGCCGAGGCCGGCGTCCTCGATCCACTGCGGGGCCTCGGCCCTCACGCGGACGAGCTGCGCGGAGACCTTCACGCCGGGCGGCACGCCGCCCGCGTAGCGCTGGACGGCGACGTTCGCGGTCAGCGTCTCGCCGGCCCGGAGCGACTCCGGCTCGGCGTCGACCTTGAAGAAGAAGAGCGGCTTGACGTACTCGCGCACGCGGAACTCGCCCGCGTGGGCGGCGCCGGCGACCTTCGCGGTGACGCGGTAGACGCCGTTGAGGTCGTCGCCGTCGAGGACGAGCTCGCCCGAGAACGTCCCGTACGGTGTGAGCGGCGCGGAGACCTCCTTCACGACGACGGTCCCGGAGAGGTCGAGGATCGAGACGCGCGCGACCTGCGGCTTTCCGGCCCACTCCGTGAAGAGGCGCGAGAGGCCCGTCTCTCTCTCGCGCAGGACGCCGCGGAACCGGACTTTCGCGCCGTTCTTGTAGAGCGGCCGGTCCGTGTAGAGGTAGACGTCGGGGAAGACGGCCGTCGTCGGGAAGAACTCCGTGTCGACGATCGCCGTCGAGTCCTTCTCGCGGAGGACCGCGAGGAGCTCGGAGTCCTTCACGTTCGGGAGGTCGAGGACGCCGTCGGCGTCCGTCTTCCCGGCCGCGACCCACGCGCCCGCGAGGTTCCGCACGTCCACCGTGACGCCGGAGGCCGCGCGCCCGTCGCGGTGCGCGACCTTGACGAGCGCGGCGCCGTCCGTCTGCTGGAGGACGGCCTGGAGGTCGTTCACGACGAGGACGACCTGGCCCTCGAGCTCCCCCTGCAGGACCTGCACGAGGTAGAAGCCGGGAGCGAGCTTCGGCAGCGCGACGACCTTCTGCCGGAAGCGGCCCTCGCGCGAGAACCACCAGTCGAAGCCCGGGACGTCGAACGGCTCTTTCGCGTCGCCGGCGTCCGGCTCGAACGAGAACTCGCTCAGGAGGTCGAACGCGGCCGGGCCCGCGACGATCTTCGCGGGGCCCTCCGAGAGGCGCGTGGGCGTCGGGCTCCACGAGCCGCCGCCGAACTCGTCCTTGAGGCGCTTGCGCAGCTCGAAGTCCGCTCCCGTGCGGAGCCAGTCGAGGTCGAGGCGCGTCTTGTTGAGGCCGGAGAAGAGGAACTTCGCCGCGTTCCACTCGACGGCCGGCTCGCGCCACGCGCGGCGCAGGTCCGCCTGGCTCGAGACGAACTCCTTCATGTCCTTCGGGCGGTAGACCCGGACCGTGAACGGCGACGAGCGCGTGTAGTGGAGCTCGATCTCGGGCGTCTCGGCG
>DATKLW010000135.1:0-3047 GCA_035542215.1 Thermoanaerobaculia bacterium
GATCGGCGCCACGGCGACGGCGGTCCTGCGGATGAGCGGCTCCTCGTCCAGGAGAGCGCGCCGGAAGGCGGCGGTGACGTCGGATCCGCGGTATGGCCCGAGGAGCGAAAGCGCGGTCGCGCGGACGATCGTCGGCGAGAGCGCGTCGCCCTCGAGCCTCAGAAGGTCGGCCTTCGCCGCCGGGTCCGCCTTGCGCCCCGCCGCGATGACCGTGCCGTAATGGGGCTTTCTCGCGGTGCCGTACCACTTGTCGTACGCGGCCGTCACCCACGAGAGCGGCTTGTCCGCGTGGCAGCCCGAGCGGCTGCACGCGTTCGGCACGCCGAGGTCCTTCGTGAGGTCGGGCCGCGGGATCCGGATGCTGTGGTCGGCGCGCATGTGGACGACCATGAACGGCGACTTCGACATGTGGCAGGACGCGCAGAGCGCCCCCGCGCTCGGCTTGCCCTTCCACTCCTTCTTGTGGAAGTGGTGGCGCGCGTCGTCGAACGCCGGAGCCGAGTGGCACTGCAAGCAGACGCCGTTGCCGTCCTTGACGAGCTTGAGCGAGTGCGGGTCGTGGCAGTTCGTGCAGCGCACGCCCATCCGGAACATCTTGCTCTGAACGAACGAGCCGTACTCGAAGTCCTCGTCCTGGATCTGGCCGTCCGGGTAGTACGTGCCTTCGGCGAGGAGCGTCGGAACCTGGTTGTCGAGGAGCTGCGGCCGGCGGTGGTCGTAGCCGCCGAGCTCCGTGCGCCGCGCGTGGCACGGGGCGCAGAGCTCCACGAGCTCGCGGTTCGTGACGTTCGACGTCTTGAGGACGAGACCCGTGTTCTCGATCTTCGCCCGGCCCATCGGCGGGACCTCGGCCCACGCGACGTGCCGCGAGCCCGGACCGTGGCACGCCTCGCAGCTCACGTCGATCTCGAACCACGTCGTCGCGTACGTGTTCGTCTTCGCGTCGAAGCCCTTCACGAGGTCCGTCGAGTGGCAGCCGGCGCACATGCCGTTCCAGTTCTGGCCGTTGCGCGTCCAGTGGAGCCAGTCCGACGGCGGGATCTTCTTTCCGGGGTACAGGAAGAACCAGCGCTTCCCGGGCACGTCCCACGCGACGGAGAACGCCTGCATCCGCCCGCCCGGGAACGGGATCAGGTATTGCTGGAGCGGGTCCCAGCCGAATGTGTACGCCGCTTCGTACACCGTGGTCTTCCCGTCGGGCCCGGCCGTCTCGATGAGGAATTTCTTGCCGTCGCGGAAGAAGCGCGCCTTCATCCCGTCGCCCTCGAAGACGACGCCGGAGAAATCGCCGCGCACGGTCGCGTCGGTCGCCTCGGTCATCGCGAGGTCGTGGTGCGAGCCGGTCCAGGCCTTCGCCGCCTTCTCGTGGCACTTCGCGCACGCCTTGCGGCCGACGAACGTGGCCTCGGCCGGCTCCGTGCTCCTCGACGCGGGCTTTCGAAGCGAGTCGCGGACGAGCGCGAGCGGGCACGACGCGACGACGAGCGCGGCCGCGACGAGCGCCGCGAGCCTCCAGCGCGCGAGGTCGTCCGTCACCGGATCACGCCCTCGTCACCTGCGTCGCGTCGAAGCCGGACCGGCGGATCGGGGCCGACACGTCGACCTTGACGATGCCGTTCTCGATCCGCACCGCGAAGACGTCGAGCGGGCGCGGCGCCGGCGGCGCGAGGACGTCGCCGCGCACGTCGAACACGGACGCGTGGCAGGGGCAGATGAACCGGCCCGAGGCCTCGTCCCACGGGACGCTGCAGCCGAGGTGCGTGCACTGCCGGTGGAGCGCGAGAAAGCCGCCGTCGGCGAGCCGGACGAGGTAGAACTTCCCCGCCGGAAACGCCGTCACGGAGCCCGGCGCGAAGCCGTCCGACGGGCCCGCGACGAAGAGGCTCCCCGCGCTCTTCGGCGACTTCGGGCGCGGCTTCAGGAACGAAAGAACGATCCACGAGGCTTCCGACACCGCCGCGAGGCCGAGGCCGAGCCAGGCGATCTTGAGAAACGACCGGCGCTCCGGCTGCGGGGCGCCTTCTGAGGCGGGAGGCGTCACGCGTTCCACGGCCACACCAGCTTCATGCCCGCACCGCGGAACCAGATCCCCGTCGCCGTCAGGACGGCGAAGCCCGTCGCGAAGAAGACGAAGAGCGCCTGCACGGCCTCGAGGCGCGTCGCGCCGAGGCGCGAGCGGAGGGCGCGGAAGCCCGCGAGGCAGGCTCCGAGCAGCGCGGCCACGGGGAGGACGCCGCGAAGGACGAACGAGACGGCGCCCGACGGGGCGCCGGATTTCCCGAGGACGAGCGCGTCGGCGACCACGAGGAGGGGCGTCGCGGCGAGCGCGGCTGCGGCGGCGAGCTTCGCCGCGCGCCGGCCGGTCTCGGAGAGGAACCACGCCCCGCGCGGCTCGTCGGCGGAGAAGCCGAGGTACGGCAGCGCGCAGAGCGCCGCGAGGCCGAGGAGAGGCACGACGACGACCGCGAAGAACGGGTGGAGGTGGACGAGGAGCTCCTGGAAGCCGAGGAAGTACCACGGCGCCTTCGCCGGATTCAGGGACAGGCCCGGGTTCGCGGCAGGACCGAGCGGCGCCCGCACGAGCGCGGAGAAGAGCGTGACCGCGGCGAGGAGGACGAGCGCCGCCGCCGCCTCGCGCCAGAGGAGGTCCGGCAGGAAGAGGACCTGCTCGGGCTTGCCGTTTTCATCGCGGGGCGCGTCCGGCGGCAGGACGACGCCGCCCGCCTTCCTCACGCGCCAGAAGTGGAACCCCGCGGCGGCGAAGAGGAGGAACGGGATCCACTTCGTGTGGAGCGCGTAATACGTCACGAGCGTCGCCGGCCCGATCTCGTCGCCGCCGCGCAGGAAGCCGGCGAGGAGCGGCCCGGCGAGCGGCACGTACGCCGCCATCCCGGTGACGATCGTGGCCGCCCAGTACGCGAGCTGGTCCCACGGCAGCAGGTAGCCCGTGAAGCTCGACGCGGCGATCGAGGCGAGGAGGAAGAGGCCGACGAGCCAGTTCAGCGCGCGGCCCTCGAGGAAGCCGCCCGTGAAGACGACACGCAGCA
>DATKLW010000136.1:0-14992 GCA_035542215.1 Thermoanaerobaculia bacterium
GCGGCGCCGGCCGCGGACGAGCCGGACCGGCGCCGGGTAGCGCCGCGCATCGCGGACCTCGGAGCACCACTCCTTCGAGCGCGGGTGCGCGCCGCGCACGGCCGAGTGGTAGGCCTTCTGGAGGGCCCGCGTGACGGGGCCGGTGACGCCCGCGCCGATCGTGCGGAAGTCCACCTCGCGGAGCGCGACGCACTCGGCGGCCGTCCCGCAGACGAACACCTCGTCGGCCATGTAGAGCTGGTCGCGCGCGATCGACTGCTCGACGACCTCGTAACCGAGCTCCTTCGCGAGGACGACGAGCGTGTCGCGCGTGATCCCCTCGAGGATCGGCGCGGACGGCGTCGTGACGATGCGCCCGTCCTTGACGACGAACAGGTTCGCGCCCGTGCACTCGGCCACGTAGCCGCTCGGGTCGAGCATGATCGCCTCGTCGAAGCCGAGCCGCACGGACTCCGTCTTCGCGAGGAAGCTGTTCACGTAGTTGCCGCTGATCTTCGCCTTCGTCATCGAGACGTTCGGGTGGTGGCGCGTGAAGGACGAGACGTTCGCGCGGACGCCCTTCTCGAGGGCGGCCTCGCCGAGGTAGTTCTTCCACTCCCACGCGGCGATCCCGATCGCCGGCTTGCCGCCGTCGAGGTTCAGGTTCCAGCCGCCGCCGTCGAGCCAGATCATCGGGCGGATGTAGCACTCGGAGAAGCCGTTCTTCGCGACCGTCTCTTTCACGGCGTCGATGAGCTCTTCTTCCGAGTACGGCAGGGCGTCGAACCCCAGGGCCCTCGCCGAGAGCCTCAGGCGCCGGATGTGCTCCGGGAGCCGGAAGACCGCCGGGCCGGCCTTCGTCGCGTAGCACCGGATCCCCTCGAAGACGCCGATCCCGTAGTGGAGGCCGGGAGTGAGAAAGTGAAGAGTCGCATCCTCGTAGGGCACGAGGTCGCCGTCTTTCCAGATCCACTTCGATTCCATTCCCATCACACCCTCACTGCGGCGCCCCGCAGGCCGCTTCGCGGCCCTGCGCCGTCGACGTCGTTGCAGCGGCGATCTCGTCGGCGATCGCCCGTGTCATCTCGCGCGTCCCGAGGGCGCGCGCGTTCTTCGCCGCGAGATCGGCCGTGCGCGCGCCCTTTTCGAGCGCGGTCTCGATCGCCCGGTGCACCGCGGCGGCTTCCTCGTGAAGGCCGAGCCCGTCCCCGAGGAGCATCGCGGCCGTCGCGATCGCCCCGATCGGGTTCGCGAGGTCGCGGCCCGCGATCTGGGGCGCCGAGCCGTGCACCGGCTCGAAGAGGCCCGGGCCGTCGCCGAGGCTCGCGGACGGAAGGAGCCCGAGGGAGCCCACGAGCGCGCCGCACTCGTCCGACAGGATGTCGCCGAAGAGGTTCTCCGTGACGACGACGTCGAACGCGGACGGGAAAAGGACGAGGTTCATCGCGCACGAGTCCACGAGCTGGTGCTCGAGCGTGATGTCCGGGTGGCGCCTCCCGACCTCGGTCGTGACGGCGCGCCAGAGCTGCGACGTCTCGAGGACGTTCGACTTGTCGACCGACGTCACCTTGTTCCGCCGGGTCGCCGCGATCCGGAACGCCATCTCGGCGATCCGCTCGACCTCCGGCCGCGTGTACGGGAGCGTGTTGACCGCCGTCCCCGCGGCGAGGTCCACGGACCGCGGCGCCCCGAAGTAGAGACCGCCCGTCAGCTCGCGCACGACGACGAGGTCGAGCCCGCGCGCGACCTCGGGCTTGAGCGGGCCCGCGTCCGCGAGCGCGCGGTAGAGGCGCGCCGGGCGGATGTTCGCGTAGAGCCCGAGCGCCTTGCGCAGCTGGAGAAGGCCGTACTCGGGCCGCTGGTCGCGGGGCGCGAGGTCGTACGCCGGGTCACCGACGGCGCCCAGGAGAACGGCGTCCGCGTCCCGGCACGCGGCGAGCGTGTCCTCGGGCAGCGGCGTCCCCTTCTCGCGCAGGGCGCGCGCGCCGAGGACCCACTCCGAGAAGACGAACGTGTGAGAGAAGCGCGCCTCGACCGCCTTCAGAACGGCGACGGCTCCCGCCGTCACCTCAGGGCCGATGCCGTCGCCCGGCAGGACCGCGATCCGCGCGCGTTTCCCCATTCAGACTCCGTACCCGTAGCCGGCCTCTTCGGCGGCGGGCGTCTCCTCCGTTCGGTGCGCGGCCGCCGGCCGGATCGGCACGACCTGGTGCGCGGCGCGCGCCGCGGGCGGGCGCTTCATCGCGGACCAGAGCGAGACGAGGTCCCGGTCGTGCACGATCTTCTGCCGGTCCGCGAGCGCGATCATCCGGCGGTAGAGGTCGTCGAGCTCGTGGCGGGCCGGGACGATCCCGAGCGCCTCACAGCGGGCCTTGAGCGCGTGGCGGCCGGAGTGCTTGCCGAGGACCATCGTCGTCCTCGGCACGCCTACGTCCTCGGCGCGCATGATCTCGTACGTCCGGCGGTCCTTGAGGATGCCGTCCTGGTGGATGCCGGCCTCGTGTGCGAACGCGTTGCGGCCGACGATCGCCTTGTTCGCCTGGACGGCCTCGCCCGTGAGCTCCGTGAGGAGCTGGCTCGCCGCGTAGATCTCGCCCGGGACGATCCCCGTCGTGAACGGCAGCTTGTCCGGCCGCACGCGGAGCGTCATGACGATCTCCTCGAGGGACGCGTTGCCGGCGCGCTCGCCGATCCCGTTCACGGTGCACTCGATCTGGCGGCAGCCGGCCTCCATCGCGGCGAGGCTGTTCGCGACCGCGAGGCCGAGGTCGTTGTGGCAGTGCGCCGAGAACACGACGCGGTCCGCGCCGGGAACGCTCGCGCGGATCGTGGAAAAGAACCTGAAGATCTCGTCGGGCGTCGAGTAGCCGACGGTGTCCGGCAGGTTCACGGTCGTCGCGCCGGCCTGGATCACGGCGCCCACGACCGCCGAGAGGTAGCCGACGTCGCTCCGCGTCGCGTCCTCGGCGGAGAACTCGACGTCGTCGACGTGGCGCCGCGCGCGGGCGACCGCGCGGGCCGCGGCCTCGAGGGCCTGGCCGCGCGACATGTGGAGCTTGTGGGAGAGGTGGAGGTCGGACGTCGCGATGAACGTGTGGAGCCGCGGGCGCGCGGAGCCGTCCAGCGCCGCGAGCGCGCGGTCCACGTCCGCGTCCACGGCGCGCGCGAGCGCCGCGACCGCGGGCCGACGGACGGCCTTCGCGACGGCGCGGACGCCGGAGAAGTCGTCCTCCGAGGCGATCGGGAACCCGGCCTCGAGGACGTCCACGCCGAGCTCGTCGAGCTTGACGGCGAGGCGGACCTTCTCGGCCTCGCGCATCGAGAAGCCCGGCGCCTGCTCGCCGTCCCGGAGCGTCGTGTCGAAGATCGTGATCCGCTTGCGAACGTCGCCCTCCGCGCTCACGGTCAGGCCACCTTTCCGATCACGACCGGGTGGAGGAACGGCATCTTCTCGCGCAGGTCGGCGCCGACCGTCTCGAGGAGCTGCGTGCGTTCCTTCTCGCGCGTCGCCTCGAAGTTCGGGCGGCCCGCGCGGTTCTCGGCGATCCAGTTCTCGGCGTAGACGCCCTCCTGGATCTCCTCGAGGATCTTCTTCATCTCGCGCCGGGTCGCGTCCGTGACGATGCGCGGGCCCGCCGTGTAGTCGCCGTGCTCGGCCGTGTCGCTCACCGAGTAGCGCATGTAGTTCAGGCCGCCGCGGTACATGAGGTCCACGATGAGCTTCAGCTCGTGGAGGCACTCGAAGTACGCGACCTCGGGCTGGTAGCCCGCGTCGACGAGCGTCTGGAACGCGGCCTTCACGAGGGCGGACGTGCCGCCGCAGAGGACGGCCTGCTCGCCGAAGAGGTCCGTCTCGGTCTCCTCGGCGAACGTCGTCTCGAGGACGCCGGCGCGCGTCGTCCCGAGAGCCTTCGCGTACGCGAGCGCGTCCTCGCGCGCGTGGCCGGTCGCGTTCTGCTCGACGGCGAGGAGCGCCGGCGTGCCCGCGCCCTCGACGTACAGCTCGCGCACGCGGTGGCCGGGCGACTTCGGCGCGACCATGGACACGTCCACGTCGTGCGGCGGGACGATCTGGCCGAAGCGGATGTTGAAGCCGTGCGCGAACATGACGGTCTTGCCGGCCTTCATGTGCGGCGCGATCGCCTCGTCCCAGAGCTGCTTCTGGCCCGTGTCGGGCGTCAGGATCATGACGATGTCGGCCCGCTTCGCGGCCTCGTCGACCGGCAGGACCGTCAGCCCGTCGGCCCTCGCCTTCGCGGCGGACTTCGACGTCGCGTGGAGGCCCACGACGACCGAGACCCCGCTGTCGCGGAGGTTGAGGGCGTGCGCGTGCCCCTGGCTGCCGTACCCGATGATCGCGACCGTCCGGCCCTTGAGGCGGGAGATGTCGGCGTCCTTGTCGTACCAGATCGTGGCCATGTGCTTGTCCCTCGTCGAGTGATTTTTCGGTTCGTGCGGTGGTGGTTTTCTTCTCAGAAGGTGAAGAGGGGCGAGGCGCCGTTCGTGCGCTTCGTGCTGCCCTGTCTCGTTCTTCTAGGCCGTTCTTTCTTCGAAGGTGAGTTCGGGCTGCGCGAAGGCGGGCGTCCCGCTCGTCCGGACGACTTCCGTCACGTCCATGAGGCGCATGAGCTGGCGTTCCACGAAGCTCGAGCGCTCCTCGTCCGCCTCGATGACGAGGTCGATGCGGGCGGGGCCACCGCCCACACCCCCCTCGAAGGAGAAGCTGCGGATCGGCAGGCGCTGCCGCCGCAGGATCGTCTCGAGGCGCGCCATCAGGCCGGGAGCGTCTTTCGCCTTGATCTCGAAGGTCTGCTGCATGGAGGCCTCCTCAGCTCTTCTTCTTCCGCGGGTCCGAGACGACCATCGCCTCGATGGACTGGCCGGCGGGCCACATGGGGTAGCAGTTCTCGTTGCCGTCCGTCCGCACGTGGACGAGCGCGGGGCGGTCGTCCACCGCGAGCGCGGCCTCGTACGCCGGGCCGAGCTCCTCGGGCCGGTTCACGCGGAACGCGGCCGCCCCGAACGCCTCGGCGAGCTTCGCGAAGTCGGGGTTCTTCAGCTCCACCGCGAAGAAGCGGCGCTCGTAGAAGAGGTCCTGCCACTGGCGGACCATCCCGAGGTTCTGGTTGTCGAGGACGACGACCTTGATCGGGAGCCTCTCCTCGACGGCCGTCGCCATCGCCTGCATCGTCTGCTGGAAGCTGCCGTCGCCGTTCAGGTTGATCACGAGGCGGCCCGGCATCCCGCACTGCACGCCGATCGCGGCCGGGAGGCCGAAGCCCATCGTCCCGAGGCCGCCGGACGTCACGAATTCGTTCGGCTCGTCGCACTTCCAGAACTGCGCGGCCCACATCTGGTGCTGGCCGACGTCCGTCGTCACGATCGGCCGCCGGCCCCGGGTCATCTTCCAGAGCGTCTCGATCGCGAACTGCGGGAGGATGACGTCGCCGCCCTGCTCGTAGGCGAGAGGCGCCTCGGCCTTCCACGCCGCGATCTTCTCGAGCCAGCCGTTCGTGTGCGGGGCGCCGACGAGCGGAAGGAGCTGCCTCAGGACGGTCTTCGCGTCGCCGTGCAGCGGGAAGTCGGCCTTGCGGTTCTTCCCGATCTCCACGGGGTCGACGTCGAGGTGGACGACCTTCGCATGCGGCGCGAACGTCGCGAGCTTGCCCGTGATCCGGTCGTCGAAGCGCGCGCCGAGGGCGATGATGAGGTCGGCGTCGTGCATCGCCCAGTTCGCGTACGCCGTGCCGTGCATCCCGAGCATCCCGAGCGACAGCGGGTCCGTCTCGGGGAATGCGCCCTTGCCCATGAGCGTCGTCGTGACGGGGATGCGCGCCTTGTAGGCGAGGCGCCGCACTTCGGCCGAGGCGCCCGACGAGATCACGCCGCCGCCCACGTAAAGGATCGGGCGGCGCGCGTTCGAGATCGCGAAGGCGGCGCGGCGGAGCGACACGGGGTCGGCGCGGCGCGGGGCCTCGGCCGGCTCGACGTCGGGGCCTTCCCACGAGGTCTCGCCCTGCAGGACGTCGCGCGGCACGTCGACGAGGACGGGGCCCGGGCGCCCGGAGACCGCGACGCGAAACGCGTGACGGATCGTGCCGGGCACCTCGTCGGGGTCGAGGACGAGCCAGTTGTGCTTCGTGACGTTCTGCGTCATCCCGACGATGTCGGCTTCCTGGAAGCCGTCGCGGCCGAGGAGCGACGTGGCGACCTGCGCCGTCAGCGCGACGATCGGCGTCGAGTCCATCATCGCGTCCGTCAGGCCGGTCACGAGGTTCGTCGCACCCGGGCCGGACGTCGCGAGGCAGACGCCGGGGCGGCCCGTCGCGCGCGCGTAGCCCTGCGCGGCGTGCGCCGCGCCCTGCTCGTGGCGCATGAGGAGGTGGCGGATCGGCGCGCCGTGGAGCGCGTCGTAGAGAGGCAGGGCCGCGCCGCCCGGGTGCCCGAAGATGTGGGTCACGCCGAGGGCGACGAGCTCCTCCGCCATCGCGCGCGCGGACGAGGTGCGGGTCTTCGGATGGGCCTTCGCCTGCGCGCTCACGCGGTCCTCCCCGCGGCCGAAGCCAGGGCGGCGGCCGGCTCGGCCGGCGCCGCGGTCTTTCCGAACGTCCCCGTCACGGCGCCCTCGGAGGCGGACGAGACGAGGCGGGCGTACTTCGCGAGGGCGCCCGAGGTCGCGCGCGGCGCCGGGGCGCGGTAGGCGCGGAGGCGCGCGGCGAGGTCGTCGGCGCCGATCTCGACGTCGAGGCGGCGGGCGACGACGTCGAGCGTCACCGGGTCGCCGTCCTTCACGAACGCGATCGGGCCGCCGGCCGCCGCCTCGGGCGAGACGTGGCCGACCATGAAGCCGTGCGTGGCGCCGGAGAACCGGCCGTCCGTCACGAGGGCGACCGACTCGCCGAGGCCCTGGCCCACGAGCGCCGCCGTCACGGCGAGCATCTCGGGCATGCCGGGCGCGCCCTTCGGCCCCTCGTTCCGGATCACGACGACGTCGCCGGCCCGGACCTCGCGCTTCTGGACGGCCGCGAACGCGGCGATCTCGCCGTCGAAGACGCGCGCGGGGCCCGTGTGGCGCATCCGCTCGTGCCCCGCGAGCTTCACGACCGCGCCCTCGGGCGCGAGCGTGCCGCGCAGGATCGCGAGCCCGCCGTGCGGCTTGAGCGCCTTCGCGACCGGGCGGACGACGTCCTGCCCCGGCGTCTCGACGGCGTCCTTCGCCTCGTCGAAGAGCGTCCGGCCCGTGACCGTCTTCTCGTTCCTCACGAGGCCGGCCTCCACGAGCCGCCGCGCGACGAGGCGCGAGCCGCCCGCGCGGGCGAGGTCCGGCGCCGTGAACCGGCCGCCGGGCTTGAGGTCGACGAAGAGCGGCGTCCGCGCCGAGATCGCGTCGAAGTCGTCGAGGACGAGCGGGACGCCCGCCTCGCGCGCGATCGCGAGGAGGTGGAGGACCGCGTTCGTCGATCCGCCCGTCGCCGCGACCGCCGCGATCGCGTTTTCGAACGCGGTGCGCGTCAGGATGGCCGACGGCGTCAGCCCGTCCCTCAGGCGGTCCATCACGAGGCGGCCCGCGGCCCGTGCGACGCCCGCCTTCGCGGGATCGGTCGCCGGGACGTCGTTCGCGCCCATCGGCGAGAGGCCGAGGAACGTGAGCGCGAGCGCCATCGTGTTCGCCGTGAACTGCCCGCCGCAGGCGCCCGCGCCGGGGCACGCGCCCGCCTCGACCTCGCAGAGCTTCTGTTCCGAGATCGTCCCGGCCGCGTGCGCGCCGACCGCCTCGAAGACCTCCTGGATCGTGACGTCCTTCCCCGCGACCTTCCCGGGCTCGATCGAGCCGCCGTAGAGCGCGACCGACGGGAGGTCGAGCCGCGCGAGCGCCATCGCGGCGCCCGGGATCGTCTTGTCGCAGCCCGAGAGCGCGACGACGGCGTCGAGCGCGTGGCCCGACACGACGAGCTCGATCGAGTCCGCGATCACCTCGCGCGACACGAGCGAGGCGCGCATCCCGTCCGTGCCCATCGAGATGCCGTCGGAGATCGCGATCGTCCCGAATTCGAACGGCGTGCCGCCGGCCTCGCGGACGCCGGCCTTGACCTCCTCGGCGAGCGCGCGGAGCGTGAAGTTGCACGGGCCGAGGTCCGTCCACGGGTGGACGACCGCCACGAGCGGCTTCTCGAGATCGGCGGGCGTCAGGCCGGTCGCGCGCAGCATCGCGCGCGCGGGAGCCCGCGCCGGGCCTTTCTTGATCGCGTCGCTCTTCACGTTCCCGATGACCTCCTCGAAAGTACGGTCAAAAAAAAAGCCCCGCGGCTGCGGGGCGGCTGGCTGTTTTGATTGGGTTCGCTTCAGCCCGCCGCCCGTCTCTCCGTAAGGACGAGAGAAATCTCCTCCGAAAGCAGAAGGACGCGGACGGCGGTGCGGACCGAAGCGATCACGGAGCGAATTGAACCCCTTTCGAAGGAATTCTCCAAACTCATATTCTTTCTATTATTATTAGCATCACTTATGGACGTCGCCGGCCTCCGCGTCTTCCTGACCGTCGCCGAGGAACGCGGATTCTCGAAGGCCGCGGCACGGCTCTTCCGGACGCAGTCCGCCGTCAGCCAGGCCGTGCGGAAGCTCGAGGACGAGATCAAGGCCGACCTCTTCGACCGGACGACGCACGACGTGCGCCTCACGGAGGCCGGCAAGGTCCTCCTCGAGCACGCCCGGCGCGTCCTCGCCGTCACCGAGGACGCCGAGCGCGCCGTGCGCGAGCTCCGGGACCTCCAGCACGGGCGCGTCGTGATCGGCGCGAACGAGGCGGGCCTGGAGGTCCTCCTCCCGCTGATCGGCCGCTTTCGCGAGAAGAACCCCGGCGTCGAGTTCGAGGTCCGGCGCTCCCCGTCGCGCCTCCTCGGAGGCGAGGTCCTCGCCGTCGCCCTCGACTTCGGCGTCGTCGCGTTCGTGCCGGCCGAGGAGGGGCTCAAGACCGTCGTCCTCGCGTCCGACGAGCTCGTCGTCCTCATTCACCCGAAGCACCCGTTCGCGAGGAAGGAGCGCGTCACGCTGGAGGAGTTCGGCGCCGAGGCCGTCATCGCGCACGGCGACCGCTCGCCCGCGCGCGAGAGGGTTCTCCGCACGTACGCCGAGCGCGGGACGCCGCTCAACATCAAGGTCTCGCTCCCGAGCCTCGACGCCGTCAAGCGCGCCGTCGAGCGCGGCATGGGCGTTGCGCTCCTGCCGAGGCGCACGGCGCTCTCGGAAATCGAATCCGGCCGCCTCGCGGCCTCGACGCTGCCCGAGCTCCGCCGCCCGCGCGACCTGCGCCTCGTCTACCGCGCGGCCGGCAACTTCGGCCCCTCCGCGCACGCGTTTCTGCACATGGTCAAGGAAACGCGGGCTCAGAACCCGGCGACATAGGGAAGGCGGCTCGCGAGCTCCTCCACCTCGTCGAATCGCTCGAGGAGCATCGACGCGCCGTCCCAGCGCCCGGTCAAAAACGCCTGGCGGGCGTTCTCGGGCATGGCAACCGGAAACGCCGGCCCTCCGGCCGCGAGCGTCAGCGACTCGAGATCGAGGGCGAACAGCACCGACGCGTCCGTCGCGACGAGGGCCTGCAGCATCGCGACCGCCTCGTGGGGAAGCGTGACGCACGGGAGACCGATCGCGACGGAATTCCCGAAGAAGATCTCCGAATACGACTCGCCGACGACCGCCTTGATCCCGCCGCGCAGGAGCGCCTGGGGCGCGTGCTCGCGCGAGGATCCGCAACCGAAGTTGCGGTTCACGAGAAGGACGCTCGCTCCGGCGTAACGCGGGTCGTCGAACGGATGCGTCCCGCCGCGCGCTTTCGCGGCCTTCCGGTCGTCCTCGAACGCGTGGGCGCCGAGGCCGTCGAACGTGACGGAGACGAGGAAGCGCGCCGGGATGATCCGGTCCGTGTCCACGTCGTCGCCGACGAGCGGCCGCGCCGTTCCCGCGAGGCGGCGGATCGCGGGGAGGCTCATCGCGCGCCTCCGGCGAGCCGCCGCACGTCCGTCACCTCGCCCGCGACGGCTGCGGCCGCGACCATCGCCGGGCTCATGAGGAGCGTCCGCCCGGTCGGGCTCCCCTGCCGGCCCTTGAAGTTGCGGTTGGACGAGGACGCGCAGACCTCGCGCCCGACGAGCCGGTCCGGGTTCATCGCGAGGCACATCGAGCAGCCCGCGCCGCGCCACTCGAACCCCGCGTCGCGGAAGACGGCGTCGAGGCCTTCCTTCTCGGCGGCGGCGCGCACCGCGTTCGAGCCCGGAACCGCGAGCGCTTTGACGCCCTTCGCGACCTTCCGCCCCTTCACGACGCGCGCGGCCTCGCGCAGATCGGAGAGGCGGCCGTTCGTGCACGAGCCGATGAACGCGACGTCGATCCTCGTCCCCGCGATCGTCTCGCCGCCGGAGAAGCCCATGTACTCGAGCGCCTCGGCGACCTGCGCACGGTCCTCTCCCAGGGCGTCCGCCGCCTTCGGGACCCGCCCGGAGACGCCCGCGCTCTGCGAGGGGTTGATCCCCCACGTCACCTGCGGCTCGAGCGCGGCTCCGTCCAGAGTCACGCGGTCGTCGTACGCGGCATCCGGGTCGGACGCCATCGAGCTCCACCACGCGATCGCGCGCTCCCACGCCTCGCCCTCCGGCGCGGCGGGACGCCCCTTCAGGTAGGCGAACGTCGTCGCGTCGGGGTTCACGTAGCCGGCGCGCGCGCCGCCCTCGATCGACATGTTGCAGAGCGTCATTCTTTCGTCCATCGACATCGCGGACACGGCCTCACCGCCGTACTCGTACGCGAAGCCGGCGCCGGCCTTGACGCCGAGCGTCCGGATGATCGCGAGGATGACGTCCTTCGCGTAGACCCCGGGGGCGAGTCGGCCCGTCACCTCGACGCGGCGGAGCTTCATGGGGTCCAGCGCGATGCACTGCGACGCGAGCACGTCGCGCACCTGCGACGTTCCGATCCCGAACGCGAGCGCCCCGAACGCGCCGTGCGTCGACGTGTGGCTGTCGCCGCACGCGATCGTCATCCCCGGCTGCGTGAGGCCGAGCTCCGGGCCGATGACGTGCACGATCCCCTGCTCCGGCGCGCCGAGGTCGTGGAGCGGGACGCCGAACTCCTTCGTGTTGCGCTGGAGGGAGACGAGCATCTCCTCGGCCTTCTCGTCGGCGAACGGGCGGGCGACGCTCGTCGTCGGGATGATGTGGTCGACCGTCGCGACCGTGCGCGACGGGAACGCGACGCTCCAGCCCTTCTCTTTCAGCATCGCGAAGGCCTGCGGGCTCGTGACCTCGTGGACGAGGTGCAGGCCCACGAAGAGCTGCGTCTGCCCCGTCGGGAGCTTGCGGACGGCGTGGAGATCCCAGACCTTGGAGAGGAGCGAGCGGCCCATCGCGCGCGAGCCTAGCAAAGGCGCCGCGTCAGGGCACGACGACGACGACGAGGCGCTTCGGGCCGTGGACGCCGTAGGCGAGCGTCTGCTCGATGTCGGCGGTTTTGCTCGGCCCCGAGATGAGCAGCGCGTTCGGCGGGAGGCCCTTCGCCCATCTCTCCTCGCGCATGACCCCGAGGAGCGTGTCGCGGATCGTGGCGGCGGAGAGGAGCGCGACGTGGAGCGGCGGCACGAGCGAAAGGAGGCGCGGCTCCTCCGGCGACGGCCAGAGGACGAGCGAGCCGGTGTCGGCGATCGCGCTCCTCACGGTCGTGAAGCCCGCGTCGACGTCACCGAAGAGCGCGGCCTTGATCTCCTCGACGGGCCGGTCGTAAGGGACGACGGCGGGCGTGCCCGCACGGGCGCAGGCCGCGGCGAGGAGGCGGCCGGCTTCCGTCGCCGGCCCGAGTGCGACGTTCCGCGCGCCCTGCGCGACGAGGAACGCCCGAACGGTCTCCGGCCAGCCGTCCGCGGTCGCGTCGAGGAACTCCGTGTGGACGGCCGTCATCGCCGTGCGCAGGCGCTCGAGGCGCGCGGCCGGGGACCACGTCTTCTTCTCCACGACGGAGAAGTCCGACGGCGGCGGCGCCTCGACCTGAACGGCCCGCAGGCGGCCGAGGATGTTCGCGCGGGCGTCAGGCATCGGGCAGCCCCTTCTCGCGGACGATTTCGTGCAGCGACCGCCGCGCGGCGCGCGGCAGCGTCCGCGCCTGCGTCCAGGCCTTCAGCGGGCCGGGACCGCCCCTCACGAAGGGCCCGAAGACGCGCAGGGCCGCGCCCATCGCCTTGTAGAGGAGCGGCGAGGCGTGCGCCATGCGCCAGCCGGACCACGCGAGGTCCTCGAGCCGGTCGCGCCCGCCGCCCGCGTCCCGGATCGTCGAGCCGGGCGTCGCGTGCGCGGCCTCCTTCCGGAGCGTCACGAGGATCTGCGTGATCGGGATCTTCACGGGGCAGACCTCGACGCACGCGTGGCAGAGGCTCGACGCGTGCGGAAGGTCGTGCCGCGCGGCGAGACCCTCCATCTGGGGCGTCAGGATCGAGCCGATCGGTCCGGGGTAGACGGCCTCGTACGCGTGGCCGCCCACGCGCGTGTAGACGGGACAGTGGTTCATGCAGGCGCCGCAGCGGATGCAGCGGAGCGTCGGGGCGACCTCGGGGTCCGCGAAGATCCTCGAGCGCCCGTTGTCGAGGATCACGAGGTGGACCTCGGGCGGCCCGTCCTTCTCGCCGGCTCCGCGCGGCCCGGTGATCACGTTGAGATACGTCGACACGGACTGGCCCGTCGCCGAGCGCGTGACGACCGTGTAGAGCGGCGCGACGTCGTCCAGTTTCTCGACGACCTTCTCGATGCCCATGAGGGCGATGTGGACGGGCGGGACGTGCGTCGACATCCGCCCGTTGCCCTCGTTCTCGACGAGGAAAAGAGAGCCCGTCTCGGCGACCGCGAAGTTCACGCCGGAGAGGCCCGCCCCCGCCTCGAAGAACTTCTGTCGAAGGACGCGGCGCGCCGTGGCCGTGAGGGCGTCGACGTCCTCCGTGTAGACCGCGCCCTTGATCTTCTCGGCGAACTGGCGCGCGATCTGCTGCCGGCTCTTGTGGATCGCCGGCATGATGATGTGCGAGGGCGTCTCGCCGTCGAGCTGGATGATGTACTCGCCGAGGTCGCTCTCGAGGCTCTCGATGCCGTTCTTCTCGAGGAAGTCGTTGAGATGCATCTCCTCGGAGACCATCGACTTGCCCTTGACGAGGCGCGTCGCGTTCTTCGCGCGGAGGATGCCGAGGACGATCGCGTTCGCGTCGTCCGCCGATTCGGCCCAGTGGACCTGGATCCCGTTCGCCGTGCACTTCGCCTCGAGCTTCTCGAGGAGCTCCGGCAGCTTCGCGAGCGTCCGGGCGCGGATCGAAGCCGCGAGCGTGCGGAGCGCGTCCCACTCGGCCGGGTCCGGGAACTGCGCCGCGCGCTTGGCCATGAGGCCGTCCATCGCGCGCCGGAAGTTCGCACGCAGCTGCGGGTCGTGGAGCGCTTTCGTCGACGAGGCGTGGAAATCGGCGGGGCCGTGTTCGGCGCTCACTTCGTCCGCTCCCAGAGGAACTCGGCGAGGTGCATCGGCCGCGCGGCGGCGCCCTTCTTCTCGAGCGCGCCGCCGATGTTCAGGAGGCAGGCCGCGTCCGCCGAGAGGACGACGGACGCGCCGGTCTTCTCGACGTCGGCGATCTTGTCCTCGACCATCGCGGACGAGATGTCCGGGTAGCGCACGGAGAACGTCCCGCCGAAGCCGCAGCACTCGCGCTCCCTCGTCAGGGGGACGACCGTGACGTTCGAGAGCTGCGCGAGGATCGCCTTCGGCTCGTCGTCCAGGCCCATCTCCCTCAGGCCGTGGCAGGAGGAGTGCCACGTCACGGACGCCTTCTCTCCCCGGTCCGTCAGGCGCACGCCGAGGACGTTCACGAGGAACTGCGTCAGCTCGACGACGCGCGAGGCAAAGGAGACCGCTGCGGCCTCGTCGGGCTCCCCCTTGAAGAGGTCCGGGTAGTGCTGCTTCATCATCCCGGCGCACGAGCCCGAGGGAACGACGACGGGCAGGTCCTTCGGGAAGAGGGCGATCTGGGCGCGCGCGACCGCCCGCGCCTCGGCGAGGTGGCCGCAGTTGAACGCGGGCTGCGCGCAGCACGTCTGGCCGGGCGGGAAGACGACCTCGACGCCTTCGCGCCGGAGGAGCTCGATCCCCGCGAGGCCGGCGTCCGGGAAGAAGAGGTCCACGACGCAGGTGCCGAAGAAGTAGACCTTCGAGGGCCGTGCCGCCATCGCGATGCGCCTCCCCTGAAACGCAGAAATGGAATCTACTCCACGGGAGGAAACAGGGAGAATGATTCATCCGGCTCATCCGGACGCCCGGGGCGCCCGCCCCGTTTCGCAGTAGTCTCGAAACACGATGGAGACCGCCGCCGGCCGGGCGAAGAGTCCGGCGAACTCCCTCGCCGCGGCTCTCGAGGCCGTCGTCGGCGAGGAGCGCGTCCTGACCCGCGCGATCGACCGGGTCGCCTGGGCGTCGGACGCGAGCTTCTACCGCCTCGTCCCCGCCGCAGTCGTCCACGCGAAGAGCGCGGACGAGGTCCGGCGCCTCTTCGCGGTCTCGCGCGCGCACGGCGTCCCGCTCGTCTTCCGCTCCGCCGGGACGAGCCTCTCGGGCCAGTCCATCACGGACGGTGTCCTCGTCGAGACGGCGCGCCTGTTCCGCTCCGTATCGGTCGAGGAGGGCGGCGCGCGGATCCGCGTCCAGCCGGGCGTCATCGGCGCCCACGCGAACCGCGCCCTCCGTCCGTACGGCCGCAAGATCGGGCCCGACCCCGCGTCGATCGCGACGTGCACGGTCGGCGGCATCGTCGCGAACAACGCGAGCGGGATGTGCTGCGGCGTCGCGCAGAACGCGTACCACACGCTCGAATCGCTGACGTTCCTCCTCCCGTCCGGCACCGAGATCGACACGGGGCGCCCGGACGCGGACGACGTCTTCCGCGCGAAGGAGCCCGCGCTCTGGCAGGGGCTCCTCGACCTGCGCGACCGCGTGCGCGCCGACG
>DATKLW010000137.1:0-50294 GCA_035542215.1 Thermoanaerobaculia bacterium
CCGGGGATCGGCTCCTTCCCGAAGCCGAGGCGCGAGGAGACGCGCGCCCAGCCGGGCCCGCCCGGCCGGACGCGGAGATAGAACGCGTCGAGCGTCGCGTCGGGCTCGGGCGCCGTCAGGAACGTCACGGCGACCCAGACGACTGTCGTCGCGACGACGGTCACGAGCATGACGATCGCCTGCTTCTCGTCGTCCGCGCCGGGGCCAACGCCCTGCGGGAAGTACTTCATCGCCAGGGTAGACACAATGAGCGACGTGACCATCGCGGAAATCTCGCTCCAAGCGTTGATGCGCCACCAGTACCAACGAAGGATCAGGACGAGGCCCGTGCCGCTCCCGAGTGCGAGAAGCAGTTTCCACGCGGACGCGATGGACGAGAGATTTAGCGTGACGACGATCGAGAGCAGAAACAGGCCGACAGTCGTCCAGCGCGACATCGCCACGTAATGGGCCTCGCTCGCACCCTTTCTAAGAAATCTCTTGTAGACGTCACCCACCAGGTACGAAGCCCCCCAGTTCAGATGAGTCCCCACCGTCGACATGTACGCCGCCGCGAAGCCGGCGAGCATGAAGCCCTTCCAGCCGGCCGGCATGAGGTCGACCATCGCCTGCACGTACGTCGCCTCGTGGTCGGGCTTGCCGTTCACGAGGACGCCGGCCGGGTAGAGGAGGACGGTCGCGAGACCCGTCAGGATCCACGGCCACGGGCGGAGCGCGTAATGGCCGACGTTGAAGAAGAGCGTCGCGAGGATGCCGTCCTTCTCGGTCCGCGCGGAGAAGATCCGCTGAGCCACGTACCCGCCGCCGCCCGGCTCCGCGCCGGGGTACCACGCGGCCCACCATTGGACGGCGAGGAACGTGAAGAGCGCGATCGCCGGCATCCACGCCGAGCCCGCGGGCGGCAGGAACGAGATCGCCGCGTCCACCGAGCCGAAGTGCTTCGCGAGGCCGTCCTCGAGCGCGACGATGCCGCCGACCTTGCGAACGGCGAAGTACGCGAGAAGGATCACGGCGGTCATCTTGATGACGAGCTGGACGAGGTCGGTCCAGAGGACCGCCCACATCCCGGCCGCGGCCGAGTACCCGACCGTGATCACGAAGCAGACGCCGACGGCCCAGAGCGGCCGGATCCCCAGCGAGATCTGGAGGATCTTGACCATCGCGAGCGTGACCCAGCCGAGAATGATCAGGTTGATCGGGAGCGCGAGGTAGAGCGCGCGGAAGCCGCGCAGGAACGTCGCGGGCTTCCCGCTGTACCGGATCTCGGCGAACTCGACGTCCGTCATGACCTTCGCGCGGCGCCAGAGGCGTGCGTAGAGGAACACGGTCAGCGTCCCGGACATGACGAAGTTCCACCAGATCCAGTTGCCCGCGACGCCGTGGGCGGCGACGAGGCCCGTCACGACGAGCGGCGTGTCGGCCGCGAACGTCGTCGCGATCATCGCGGCGCCCGCGAGCCACCACGGCACCTTGCGCCCCGCGACGAAGTATTGCTCGAGCGACTCGCCGCCCTTCTTCGTGAAGGCAAAGCCGATCCCGATCGAGAGGGCGAAGTACGCGACGACGATGGCCCAGTCGAGGAACGTCAGGCTCATGGCTTGGGCGGCCGCGGCTTCGCGACGGCCGCCACGGCGATGCTGCGCGCCCCGTTCTTCCCGACGCTCCGCACCGCGAAGTAGTGGTTGTCCGTCGAGACCGAGGGAAGAACGGAAGAGAGATTTTCTTCGAGTGGAAGAGGGGAGGATGGCGCAGCGCCTGAGGATGCGGCCGGCGGGGCGGTGGGCGCCGCTGCCGGGCTGGCTGCCGGCCCGTTGGCCTCGATCGTCTTCACGACGCCCCACCGCGCCTCGGTCGTCTCTCGCCACAGGATTTCGTAACTCGCACGCTCCGGGTCCTTGTTGCTTTCCAGGAAGATCTCCGCGTTCGGCGTTACCGCACCCCCCAGCATCACTTTCAGGGGCGGCGCCGGCGCGTTCGCCATCTCGGCGAGCGTCTTCGCGGCCACGTCCGCGGTCCGCGCGATCTGGTCGAAGTCCAGAAACTTCGGGAGATCGCCGTACTCGACGCCGTTCTCGGTCCGCGGGGTCTGGTGCTCGTGCCGGTAGTCCTCGAGAGGCTCGGTGAAGCGCACGGCCGGATGGCCGGCCTCGGCGAACGGCCTGTGGTCGCCGCCCCGGCCGAAGCGGTCGAGGCGGAAGACCATCCGCACGGCGTCCTTCCCGGCCACGTCCTCGGCGAGCCGCGCCATCTGCCGGCCCGGCGAGTCGATCCCGTCCGGCCCGCCCTCGGAGAAGACGCGCACCCTCTTGTCCGCGCTCCCGTTCGTCGCGCCGACGATGTCGCACGTGATCATCCCGCCCACGGCGTAGCCGTGGATGCCGAGCCATTCGAGCATCCGTTTCGAGCCGAGGAGGCCCTGCTCCTCGCCCGCGACGGCCGCGAAGATCAGCGTCGCGCGCGCGGGCGTCGCGCCGAGAGCCCGCGCCGCGAGGATCGTCGCCGCGGTGCCGGAAGCGTCGTCGTCGGCGCCGGGCGCGGCCGTCTCGGAGTCCATCACGCTCGAGGGCATCGAGTCGAAATGGCCGGACACGACGTAGGCGGTCTTCGCGCGCACGGCGTCGGTGCCGCCGAGGATCGCGTAAACGTTCTCCATGTGGACCGCGACGTCCTTCGTGCGCGGCCCCTTCGTCTCGTACGAATCGACGACGACGCGGAGCTTGCCGCCCGTCTCCTTCTCGACGGCGTCGAGGCGCCGGAGGGCGACGTCGCGCCCGCAGCCGGCGCCGCGCTTCGGGTCTGTCCACGAGGAGAGGGAGTGCCTCGTCCCGCAGGCGACGAGCTCCTCGACGATCGCCTTCGCTTCGGCGGCGGACGGCGCCGCGGCGGCGGGCGGGATCGCGCCGAGGCCGAACGCGATCAGGGCGGCCGAGGCCGGGACGATGCGCATGACGGGTCCTCCTTCCGTGGGAAGGCCGGAATCGTACACGCCCGGGCGCCGGCGCCCTTACACGCCCGGCCCGAGCGCGGCCTCGCCGCGCTCGCCCGTCTTCACGCGCAGGGCCTCGAGGACGGGCAGGACGAAGACCTTGCCGTCCCCGCGCCGTCCCGTGTGGCCGGCCCGGTAGAGCGCCTCGACGAGCGCGTCGGCCTCGTCGTCGCGGCAGACGATCTCGACGCGGATCTTCTTCGTCATCTCGACGCCGAGGAGCTCGCGGTGCTCGGGGTGGGAGGCGTCGTGCTCCTGCCCGAAGCCGCGCGCGTCCGAGATCGTGAGGCCGTGCGCGTGCGATTCCGAGAGGGCGTCGACGATCGCGAAAAGGCGGTCGGGCGGAAAGAAGCCGAGGACGTAACGCATCAGTATTCCTCCTCCTCGCGTTCGAAGAGCTCGTAGAGGACGGGCAGGACGAAGAGCGTGAGCAGCGTGGCGGTCACGAGGCCGCCGATGATGACGACGGCGAACGGGCGCTGGGTCTCGGCGCCGACGGCGTGCGAGAGCGCGGCCGGCAGGAGGCCGAACGCGGCCATCGCGGCCGTCATGAGGACGGGGCGGAAGCGCGTGAGCGCGCCCTCGGTGACGGCGTCGGCGAGCGCCTTTCCCGTGCGCCTGAGCTCCCGGATGCGCTCGACGAGGAGAACGCCGTTCTGGACCGAGACGCCGAAGAGCGCGATGAACCCGACGAGGGCCGAGACGGAGAGCGTGAGGCCCGCGAGCGGGAGGGCGAAGAGGCCGCCGACGGCCGCGAAGGGCACGTTGAGGAGGATGAGCGTCGCGAGCCGCGGCGAGTCGAAGGCCGCGAAGAGGAGGAAGAAGATCGCGGCGAGCGTGATCGGAAGGACGACGCCGAGCCGCTTCAACGCCCGCTGCTGGTTCTCGAACGAGCCCGTCCACTCCATCCGGTAGCCCGGCGGGAGCTTCACGGCGGCGTCGACCTTCTTCTGCGCCTCGGAGACGAGCGAGCCGAGGTCCCGCCCGCGGACGGAGAGCTTCACGGCGATGCGGCGGGAATTCTCCTCGCGGAAGACGCGCGCCGAGCCGGGCGCGAGCCTCACGTCCGCGACGGACCCGAGCGTGAGCTTTTCGCCGTTCGGACCGAGGATCGGGATCGCGCGGATCGAGTCGAGCCCGGTCACGGCGCCGGGGTCGACGCGCACGACGAGGTCGAACGTTTTCTCTCCCTCGAGGATCTGCGTCGCGACCGCGCCGCCGAGCGCGGTCTCGATGACGGTCTGGACGTCCGAGACCGAGAGCCCGTAGCGGCCGATCGCGGGGCGGTCGACCGAGATCTGGACCTGCGGCTGGCCGGAGAGGCGCTCGGCCGCGACGTCGGCCGCGCCCGGCACGGCGTCGATGACGGCGGCCGCCCGGTCCGCGAGATCCTGCAGGACGACGGGGTCCTCGCCGAAGATCTTCACCGAGAGCTCGCTCTTGATGCCGGACACGGCTTCGTTCACGTTGTCCTCGATCACCTGCGAGAACGTGAGCTCGATGCCGGGGATCGCGGAGAGCCTGCGGTTCATGGCGTCCGAGAGCGCGTCGCGCGTCTTCGCGGTCGTCCACTTGTCGCGCGGCAGGAGGTCGACGTAGAGCTCGACGGTGTCGAAGCCGTTCACGTCCGTGCCGTCGTCCGGGCGGCCGAGCTGGCTGACGATCGTCGTCACCTCGGGGAAGGACGCGAGCGTCGCGCGGATCTGCCGCGTGAGGCGGCCGGCCTCGGACGGCGAGATCGACCCGGGGAACGTCGCCCGGACCCAGAGCGCGCCTTCGTCGAGCTTCGGGAGGAACTCGGAGCCGAGGAGCAGCGCCGTCCCGACGCCGGCGGCGAGGAGCGCAGCCGAGGCGGCGACGGCGGTCTTGCGCCGGGAAAGCACCCACGCGAGCGCGGGCCGGTAGAGGCGCGTGAGGAAGCGGACGGTCCCCGACTCGGCCTCCCCGTGCGCGGGCGAGGCGCCCCGGTGCTTCACGGCGAAGCTCGCGAGGACGGGGACGATCGTGAGCGCGAGGACCGTTCCCCAGATCAGCGCGAACGTGAGCGTCAGCGCCATCGGCCGGAAGATCTTGCCCTCCACGCGCTGGAGCGTGAAGAGCGGCAGGAACGCGGTGATGAGGATCGCCTTCGAGAAGAGGATCGGCTTGCCGACCTCGCTCGTCGCCTGGACGATCGCGGCCGAGAGCGACCTCACCTTGCCGCCGCGCTCCTCGAGGATGCGCAGGAGGTTCTCGACGACGACGACGGCCGAGTCCACGATGATCCCGAAGTCGATCGCCCCCATCGAGATGAGGTTCGCGGGGATTCCCCGGAGGTCGAGGAGGAGAAACGCGCCGAGGAGCGAGAGCGGGACGACGGCCGCGACGACGAGCGCGGACCTCGCGTTCGCGATCCCGAGGAACGCGACGAGGACGACGAGGACGAAGCCGATCCCTTCGGCCATGTTCTTGCGCACGGTGTGGAGCGTCCGGTCGATGAGCGCCGTCCGGTCGTAGTGCGGGACGACCTTCACGCCGGGCGGGAGGCCGCCCGCGTTGATCTCGGCGACCTTCGCGCGGACGCGCTCGAGGACCTCGAGCGCGTTCTCGCCCTTGCGCAGGAGAACGATCCCCTGCACGACGTCGTCCTCGTCGACGCCGCCGACGGTCTTGCCGACGCGGCCGAGGCGGATGCGGGGGCCGACGCCCGCGGTCCCGACGTCGCGGATGCGGATCGGCGTCCCGTTCCGGGTCGCGACCGCGATCTCGCCGATGTCGGCCGTGGACTGGACGAGGCCGAGGCCCCGCACGACGTACATCTCGGAGCCGTGCTCGATGTACGCCCCGCCGGCGTTCCGGTTGCCTTTCGAGAGGGCGTCGAAGACCTGCGCGAGCGTGAGGCCGTAGGACTTGAGCTTGAGCGGGTCGACGTTGACCTGGTACTGCTTCGTCGGCCCGCCGAATCCGACGACGTCCACGACGCCGGGCACCGTCCGGAGCTTGCGCTCGACGACCCAGTCCTCGAGGGACTTCAGCTCCAGCGGCGAGAAGCCGGGCGGGCCCACGACCGTGTACCGGTAGATCTCGCCGACCGGCGTCGAGTCCGGCGAGAGGTTTGCCTGCGCGCCGCCGGGCAGGGTTACGGACTGCAGGCGCTCGAACGCCTGGTTGCGGACGTAGGCGCGGTCCGCGTCGTCCTCGAAGACGATCGTGACGACCGAGAGCCCGAAGATCGAGATCGAGCGCATCGAGGCGCGCTTCGGGATCCCGTTCATCTCGTTTTCGACGGGAATCGTGACGAGGCGCTCGACCTCCTCGGCCGCGTGGCCCGGGAAGAGCGTGATGATCTGGGCCTGCACGTTCGTGACGTCCGGGTAGGCCTCGACGGGGAGGCGCACGAACGCGAAGACGCCGAAAGCGACGAAGACGACGAGCAGCGCGAGGACGATCACGCGCCGCCGGAGCGCCCAGGCGACGAGCGCGCGAATCACTTCGTCTCCCCGGCGGACGAGAAGAGAGACGACAGGAGAAGGCTGCCGTCCGTGACGACGCGCGCGCCCTCCGGCAGCCCGGACAGGATCGGGACCTTGCCGTCGCGCTCGGGCCCGACCGTCACCTTCGTCCTCCGGAACCGCGCCGCGCCCGCCTCGACGAAGCAGACGCGGCCCGCGCCGTCCGTCAGGATCGCGCGCGCGGGGACGACCGTCGCCGGGTTCGGGGACGGCCCGGACACCTCGACCGTGACGTACATCTCGGCTTTGAGGAGGCCGGCGGCGTTGTCGACGGCGCCGCGCGCGCGCACGGTGCGCGTCGCGGGGTCGAGCGCGTCGCCGACGAGGTCGAGCCTGCCCTCGAACGTCCGGCCGGGCCAGGCGGCCGTGCGGATCGCGAGACGGTCGCCGGCCTTGAGGAGCGCGAGGTCGCGCTCGGTCACGTCGAGCCAGACCCAGAGCGTCCTCGGGTTCGTCACGACGAAGAGGGGGACGGCCGCGTCGGGGCGGGCCTCCTGGCCGGGATTCGCGTTGCGCTCGACGACGACGCCGGGCAGGGGAGTCGCGAGCCGGAAGAGCTGGTCCGGGCCGCGGGCGGGATCGGCGAGCGCCGCGGCGTCGCCGCCCCAGCGCGCGAGGCGCGCGGACGTGCGGGCCGCCTCCGCGCGGGCGCGGGTGAGGTCGGCGTCGGCGGCGTCGAGGTCCTTGCGCGGCGAGGCGCCGCGCTCGTAGAGGCGCGCCGCACGCTCGCGGTTTCGCTGGGCCGCGGCGAGGTCGGCGGCCGCCCGGGCCGCGTCGGACTGGGCCTGTCCGTAGTCGGGCGACGAGATCTCCGCGAGAACGTCGCCCGCGGCGACGCGAGAGCCGACGGCTCCGCGAAGCGTCACGATGCGGCCGGCGACCGGCGGGAAGACGCGCACGGTCGCGTCCTCGTTCCAGGCGAGGCGGCCCGTCACGACGGCCGGCGGGGAGGACTCGTGCGCGGCCGCCTCGAGCCCGAGGGACGCGAGCTGGGGCGCTCCGTCCGCGAAGGCGATCACGTCGCCGTCCACGCGGGGCGCGGGCGCGTCCGCGGCCGGTGGCGCGGACTTGCCGCAGCCGAGGAGGGCGGCGGCGAGGAAGAGAGCGCAGGCGTAGTTCTTCTTCATTTCGTCTCCAGGGCGCCGTAAGAGGCGAGGCGCGCGGCGCGGTAGTCCGCGCGCGCGGCGGCGAGGTCTCCCTGCGCCGCGGCGGCGGCGAGAAGGAGGTCGTTGGCGTTGCGCTCGGCCTCGAGGAGCTCGAGGAGGGACGCGCCGCCCTGTTCCCAGGCGTATCGGACGGTGTCGCGGACGGACACGGCCTTCGGGACGAGCTCGCCGGCGAGGCGCCCGGCGCGCGAGCGCGCGACGTCGAGCGCCTCGCGCGTCGCCGCGAGGTCCTGCTCGGCGCGGACGCGGCCGCGGACGAGGTCGCGCCGGGCCGACTCGACTTGGACAGAGGCCGCGCGAATGGCGCCGGCATTCCGGTTGAAGAGCGGGAGAGGGAGCGAGACGCCGAAGCCGAACGTGTTCCGTTGGTCCGGAGGCTCGCGCTCGTACTGGACCGCGAGCGTCGGGTCGGGCACGCGGAACGCCTTCTGAAGGGCGAGGTCCGCGTCCGCGCGGCGGACGGCGGCGTCGAGCGCGAGGACGTCGGGTCGCCGCGCGAGGACCGCCCCGTCTTCCGGCGCGGCGCCCGGCTCCGCGGCGGCGGCCGCGAGGGCGTCGAGGTCCTCGGCGAGGGCGACCGCGGGCCGGTTCAGGAGCGCGGCGAGGGCGCGCAGGGCGTTGCCCGAGGCGAGGTCGGCCTGCGCGGCGTCCGCGAGGAATCGTCCGGCCGCGATCTCGACCTGCGCGCGGTCGGCGGCGGAGATGTCGCCCGCCGCCTCCCGCTCGCGGGCGATCGTGACGGACCGCGCGAAGGAGGCCGCGGAGTCGCGCGTGAGGGCGGCGCTTCTCCCGGCGACGGCGGCGGCGACGTACGCCTTCACGACGGAGGCGTCGAGCAGCCTCCCGGCGTCCGCGAGCCGGGCGCTCGCGCCCTCGATCCCGGCGTCGGCCGAGGCCTTCCGGCTCGAGCGCTTTCCGCCGACCTCGACGAGCTGGCCCGCCGAGAGGATCGTGTCGTACGACCGGTCGTAGAAGCCGTTTCCGTAGACAGTGCCGGCGGGCGTCCCGTCCGTCGGGATCTTCGCGGTCGAGTACGACAGCGTCGGGTTCGGGAGCGCGCCCGCCACCTCGCGCTGCGCGCGCGCGCCCTCGAGATCGGCGCGGGCGGCGAGGAGGTCGGGGTTGTTCTCGCGCGCGAGGCGCACGGCCTCGGCGAGCGTCACCCGGGCGGGCTCGTCGCCGCGGGCGAAGAGTGCGGGCGCGGCGAGCGCGCCCGCGATGAGGACGATCGCGGTCTTCACGGGTCTCCTCCGGCGGCGCGCGGCGCCGCCTCGTCAGCGTCTTCTGGCGGGAAGAGCTAGGAGAGGAGAGCCGGCGGGCCCCGCGCGGCGATCCCGCGGGGAGCGGGGTCGCACGTCGCGAGGTCGCGGTGCGCCGAGGGCGCCTGGGCAATGGGGCGGGGAGCGTCCGTCTGCGCCGCGTCGACGGGCGTGTCGAGGACGAGGAGCGAAGGCATGTCCGGGATGTCCGCTCCCCACACGCGGGGCGCGTACAGGTCAGGACCGGGCGTCTCCGGGTCGTCCGCGAGGCCGGTGTTGCCGGCCGCGAGGTCCCGGAGGTCGTCGGCCAGCACCGCGCCGGCCCCGAGGACCGGAGCGAGGAAGGCCGCGACGAGGAACGCGGCGGCAAGGCGGGCGACAAAACGGCGCATCACGACTCGAGAGCGGATTGTACGCAGGTCTGGTGCCCGGACTCTGTCTCGGGCACGCTTTTCGCTCTACCATTCGGGTGTGATGGAAGTCCGGCCGTGAAAGATCTCTCCGAAGTCCTCGCGGCGGAAGGCGAGATCGTCCGCCTCGACCCGGACCATCCCGGGTTCAAGGATCTCGTCTACCGTGCGAGAAGGAACGAGATCGCCCGCCACGCGCTCCGATACAAGGCCGGCGACCCGATCCCGCGCGTCGACTACACGCCCGAGGAGCAGGCCGTCTGGCGGCTCACGTGGGAGCGCCTCGGGCCGCTCCACGAGACGCACGCCTGCCGCGAGTGGGTCGAGAGCTCGAAGGTGCTGTCCCTCGACCGGGCGCGCGTCCCGCAGCTCGCGGACGTGAACGTTACGCTCGAGCGGTCGGGCTTCCGGATGCTCCCGGTTGCGGGCCTCATCCAGGGCCGCGGCTTTCTCTCGGCGATGGCGCAGGGGGTCTTCCTCTCGACGCAGTACATGCGCCACCACTCGGTGCCGTTCTACACGCCCGAACCGGACGTCATTCACGAGCTCGTCGGGCACGCGGCGAGCCTCTTCCACCCGGACGTCGTCCGGCTCTCCCGCCTCTTCGGCGAGGCCGCCCGCCGGGCCGACGAGGCGTCGATGAAGCGGCTCGAGCTCGTCTACTGGTACACGCTCGAGTTCGGCCTCGTCGAGGAGGGCGGCTCGCTCCGAACCTACGGCGCGGGCGTCCTGTCGTCGTTCGGCGAGATGGAGCGCATGACGACCGAGGCCGAGCTTCGCCCGCTGGACTTCGCCGACGCGTCGTCGCGCCCGTACGACCCCACGAAGTACCAGCCGGTCCTCTACGTGTCGCCCTCGTGGGACCGGATGGTCGCGGACGTCTCGGACTGGCTGAAGACGATCTGACGCCGCGCCCTTAGACTCCGCCCGTGCCGCCGCCCCCGCGCCCCTACGACGCGCTGAAGCACCGGGACTTCCGCCGCCTCGCGATCACGCAGTTCCTCTCGCTCGTCGGGACGCAGATGCAGAACGTCGCGATCGACTGGCACGTCTGGGTCCTCACGCGTTCGCCGCTCGCGCTCGGCCTCGTCGGGCTCGTGCGCGTCGTCCCGATCGTCGCGCTCTCGCTCGTCGGGGGGCTCGTCGCGGACCGCCACGACCGCCGCCGCGTCATGCTCTTGACGCAGTCCGCGATGACGCTCGTCGCCCTCGCCCTCGGCGTCACGACGCTCCTCGGCCGGGACTCCGTCGGCCTCGTCTACGCCCTCACGGCCTGCACGTCGGCGGCCGGCGCGTTCGACAACCCGGCCCGCCAGGCGCTCGTCCCGCGCCTCGTCCCCGCGCGGGACCTGCCCGGCGCGCTCGCGATCCTCCTCTCCGTGTTCCAGCTCGCGGGGATCGGCGGGCCCGCTCTCACCGGCCTGATCCTCGCGGGCTCGACGCACGCCTTGACGCCGGGCGCCACGCACGCGCACGCGGGCGGCCTCGCCCTCGTCTACCTTCTGAACGCGGCCTCCTTTGCCGGCGTCCTCGCCACGCTCGCGACGCTCCGCGCGTCCGGCCGCGTCGAGCGGGCCGAGGGCGCGCCGCCCGCGCACCCGGTCGAGTCGCTGCGCGAGGGCCTGAGGTTCGTCTTCACGACGCCGATCCTCGTCTGGACGATGACGCTCGATTTCTTCGCGACGTTCTTCGCGGGCTCGATGTCCCTCCTCCCGATCTTCGCGGACCGGATCCTCCTCGTCGGGCCCGCGGGCTACGGCTGGCTGCGCGCCGCGCCGGGGATCGGCGCGCTTCTCGCGTCCGGGTGGACGTCCGTGGTCGGCCTGCCGCGGAAGCAGGGGCGCGTGTTCCTGTGGGCGGTCGCCGCGTACGGGGCCGTCACGGTCGTCTTCGGCGTTTCGCGCAGCTTCGCGCTCACGTTCGCGGCGCTCGCGCTCGTCGGGCTGACGGACACGATCTCGACGGTCGTGAGGCAGACCGTGCGGCAGCTCGTGACGCCGGACGCCCTCCGAGGCCGGATGACGGGCGTGAACATGATCTTCTTCATGGGCGGTCCGCAGCTCGGCGAGCTCGAGGCCGGCTTCGTCGCGAGCCTCTTCGTGTCGGCCGCGGCGGGCGCATCCTTCGCGGTCGTCTCGGGCGGCGTCGGGACGATCCTCGTCGCCGCCTTCGTCGCGTGGCGCGCGAAGGGCGTGCGCGACTACGAGTGGTCGGCGGCCCCCGGCTGACGCCGGAGGTCCTTGCGTTCCTCCAGCTCCTCGAGGCTCTTCGGCCAGTCGCCGCGCAGGAGGCGCGAGAGCGACCGGTCCGCGAGGAGCTTCCCGCCCGTCTGGCACTTCGGGCAGTAGTTCGTCTCGTTCGACTCGTAGACGATGCGCTGGACCGCCGTTCCGCAGACGGGGCAGGGCTTCCCGAACTTCCCGTGGACGGCCATGTCCTCGCGGAACGCGGTGACCTTCTCCGGGAACGCGTCGCCCGCCTCGCGGCGCAGGCGGTCCGTCCAGCCGGCGAGCGTCGCCCGCGTCGCGTCGAAGAGGCGGCCGGCGTCCCGATCGGCGAGCCGCGACGTCAGGGCGACGGGGGAGAGCTTCGCGGCGTGGAGGATCTCGTCCGAGTACGCGTTGCCGATGCCGGAGAAAAGCGTCGGATCCGTCAGCGCGCGCTTGAGCGTGTGGTTCTCCGAGCGCAGGCGCGCGACGAACGCCTCGCGCGTCGCCTCGAGCGGCTCGAGGCCACCGGGGTCGAGCGCGGCGAGCGCGGCGCGTCCCTCGACGACGCGCACCCACGCGCGCTTCTTCGGGCTCGCCTCGCGGAGGAGCAGGGAGCCGCGGTCGAAGTCGAGAGAAAGGAGACCGATTTTCTTTGGAATGGGAATGGGCGCGGACGCGACGCCGGCCTTCCACTGCAGGCGTCCCGCAATCATGAGGTGCAGCACGAAGAAGAGCTCGTCAAAGGAAAATACGAGGCGTTTCCCGAGCCGCGACACCCCCCGCAGCGCGCGTCCCTCAAGGACGCCCGGGGGCGGCGCCACCGACCGCAGGACGAACGGGCTTGCGAGGCGGACCTTGCGGAGCGTCGCCCCCTTCAGGAGGCGCTCGAGGTGCTCGGCGTAGACCGTGACGTCCGGGAGCTCAGGCACGAGGAGAGGCTATCGCGCCTCACCCGCCGCGGGAATACGGGCGGGGCGGCCTTCGTTGACGAGGCGGTACAGAATGAAGGCCATGCCGCGCTGCCGGAAAGCCGAGACCCCGGCCGGGTCGAGCGCGTCTTCGCGCGCGGTCCGCGAGACGCTGCCGCCCGACCTGCTGGCCGCGGGCGTGCGTCGCCTCGGCACGGTCGCGCTCCTGACGGCCGCGATCTCCGTCGTCTTCTCGGTCGCGATGCGCCTTCTCGTCTCGCGCACGGGCCAGGCGCCGTACCACGGGATCGTCCTCTTCGGCGAGGTCGCCGTCGTCCTCGGCTCGCTCGGGATCTTCGCGCTCACGCGCCGCGCCGGCATGGATGCGGCCGAGCTCCTCGACCGCGCCCTCGTCTACGAGGTCGCGATGGGCTTCCTGCTCGGTCTCATCTACCACTCCGTGCCGAGCGACCCCGACCTCCTTGCCAAGGGCTGGTCGAACGTCGCGATGTGGGTGCTCGCGTTCCCCCTGCTGATTCCCTCCACGCGCGGCAAGACGGCGGTCGCGACGTTCGCGACCGCGGCGATGGACCCGGTCGGTCTCCTCGTCGCGGTTGCTCTCGGGTACACGCCCCTCCCGACGCCGGCGATGGCCTCCGCGATGTTCCTTCCGACGTTCATCGCCGGCGTCGTCGCGCTCGTCGGCTCGCGCATCGTCTACCGCCTCTCCGCGCAGGCCGGGCGGGCGGAGGAGCTCGGGAGCTACCGGCTCGTCGCGCCGCTCGGCCACGGCGGGATGGGCGAGGTCTGGCGAGCCGAGCACCGGATGCTCGCGCGGGACGCCGCGATCAAGCTCGTCCGGGGGCGCGACGGCGGCATCCCGCGCGACCTCGTGGCGCGCTTCGAGCGCGAAGCGAAGGCGACGGCGGGGCTCCGGTCCCCCCACACGGTCCAGCTCTACGACTTCGGCCGGTCGGACGACGGCGCCTTCTATTACGTGATGGAGCTTCTCGACGGCTTCACGCTCGACCGGCTCGTCGACCGGTTCGGGCCGCTCGCCCCGGAGCGCGTCGTCCACGTCCTCCGGCAGGCGTGCCGCTCGCTCGCGGAGGCACACGCCGCGGGTCTCGTACACCGAGACATCAAGCCGGGGAACATCTTTCTCTGCCGTTACGGCGGCGAGCCGGACTTCGTCAAGGTCGTGGACTTCGGGCTCGTCAAGGACGTCTCCGCGGGCGGGGCGAACCTCACGCAGACGGGCCTCATCGCCGGGACCCCGGCCTTCATGCCGCCCGAGATGGCGCTCGGCAAGGACGTGGACGGACGCGCCGACCTCTACGCGCTCGGCTGCGTCGGCTACTACCTCCTGACGGGCCTCCCGGTCTTCGACCGCAAGACCGCGCTCGAGACCCTCCACGACCACACGTCCACGCTGCCGGTCCCGCCGTCGCAGCGCGTCGCGACTCCGGTTCCGGCCGACCTCGAAGCCGTCCTCCTCGCCTGTCTCGCGAAGGACCCTGCCGACCGGCCCGACGGCGCGCGCGTCCTCGAGGCGCGTCTCGCGGCGACGTCCGCGGCGCCACGCTGGTCGGCCGCGGACGCCGAGCGCTGGTGGGAACGGAATTCCCCGGCGACGGGCGCGTTCCGGCCGCTCCCGACGGAGCCTGGAGGCACGCGGCTCGAGACGCCGGAGGGCCGCGCAGCCGCGGCCTCGTGACGCCATGTGCGGCCGGTACTGGCTCGTGACCCCGTTCGACGTCCTCGCGTCGCGTTTCCACGTGCGCGGCGAGCGGACGCCGCTCGTCCCGCGGTGGAACGCGGCGCCCGGACAGGACCTGCCCGTCGTGCGAGGCGACCCGAAGGTCAGGGGCGCGCGCATCCTCGAGCCGATGCGCTGGGGCCTCGTTCCGTCCTGGGCGGGCGGGCCCGAGGACGCGGGCCGGCCCATCAACGCGCGCGCCGAGACGGCCGCGACGAAGCCGACGTTCAAGGAGCCCTTGCGGAGACGGCGCGCGCTCGTCCCGGCCGACGGGTTCTTCGAGTGGAAGAAGGGCGATCGCGGCGGAGAGCCCTGGGCGATCCGGCTCAAATCGCGCCGGACGTTCGCGTTCGCGGGCCTCTACGACGAATGGAAGCCGCGCGGCGGCCCCCCGCAGCGGACGTTCGCGATCCTGACGACGCGTCCGAACGAGCTCGTCGCCGGGCTGCACGACCGGATGCCCGTCATCCTCTCGCCGGAGGGCGAGGCCCTGTGGATGGACCCGGACGCGCAGGATCCCGCGCGGCTCGCACCCCTTTTCGAGCCTCCGGACGCGGCCTTGATGGAGGCGTTTCCGGTCTCACGCAGCGTGAACGCGCCCGCACACGACGATCCGTCCGTCCTCGATCCGCCCTCGCCGGAGCCGCCGCGGCCGTCGAAGGTGAAAAAGGACCGGGCGACGCAGCGCAGCCTCTGGGAAGATGGCGAGGATGGGGGCGAAGACGATGCGGGCTGACGGCGCGCGACGCGCGCGGGCCGCCGCGCTGGCGCTCGCCGCGGCGGCGTCGGCGGGATGCGCGCTCACCGGACGTCCTGCGTCGTCGACGTCGTCCGCGCCCGCACCCGTCGCGAAGCTCGGCAAGGAGCGGGCGGCGGCGATCGCGAACGGCTACACGGCCGGGAACCTCGCCGCCCGCCGCAAGTACTGGCCCGGCGCGGCGGAAGGCTACCAACGCGCGTTCTCGTTCAATCCGACCGACGACGGGGCGGCGTACCTGACCGCCGTCGCGTTCGCGCGCCAGGACGACACCCCGGCGACGCTCGATTGGCTGAATCAGCTCTTCCGGCTCAACAGCTGTCTCGTCCCGCTCCCGCAGACTTTCCGGCGCGAGGCGACGGACCCGCGATTCCAGGATCTCTTCTCGATGCTCCGGGCGCAGACGCCGAAGACCCACCGTTCGACCGTCGCCTTCACGCTTCCGATGGGCGACCTCCTGCCCGGGGACCTCGCGTGGGACGCGGGCGGCAAGGTCTTTTACGTCGCGAGCATCAGGCAGCGGAAAATCGTACGCGTGACGCCGGGCGCGGCGGGCGCGCCGGCCCTGGCCACCGACTTCGCCGGCTCCGCCTCGGAGCCCCTCGATGCCGTTCAAGGCGTGAAGGTGGACCCGGCCCGCCGCCGCCTCTGGGCCGTGACCGCCGCGGACCCCGCGATGGAAGGCGCCCGCCCGGACGACGCCGGACGATCGCAGCTCGTCGCGTACGACCTCTCGACCGGCGCGGTCACCGGCCGCTTCACGCCGGCGACGCGCCCCCCGCACCAGTTCGGCGGCCTCGCGGTCGGCGGCGACGGGAGCGTCTGGGTGACGGACACGATCACGGGGGAGGTCTTCGTCCTCCGCAAGGGAGCGGGCGAGCTTGCGGTCGTCGCGCCCGCCGGGACCTTCGTCGCACCGAAGGGGATCGTGGTCTCGCCCGACGGGACGCGGGTCTGGGTCGCGGACCTTGCGAGCGGCGTCTACCGCCTCGACCCGGCGACGGGCTCCCCGTCCCTTCTCGACCAGCCTCCCGGCCCGTGGCCGGCCGGCATCGACGGGCTCGTCCTCCACGGGAACGCCCTCGTCGGCGTCGAGGGCACCGTGAGCTTCGGGCGCGTCGTCCGCTGGACTCTCGAGCCCGACGGGAACTCGTTCTCGGGCATCGAGGTCCTCGACTGCGCCCACCCGTCCTACCGGGTGCCCGTCGGCGGGACGGTTGCCGGCGACGACTACGTCTACGTTGCGAACAGCCAGCTCGACGCGCTCGACGCCGGCGGCTCGCTCCCGCCCGGGGCGAAGCTCGACGACCTCGTGTTTCTGCGCTTGCCGCTCGGCGGCTGACGCTGAATCCGCGTTTCGGCATAATCCCGCCGATGAAAAAGCTCATAAAGAGTCTCATTCTCGTCGTGTGCGTCCTCGCGGTCGCCGCCGGCGCCCTGGTCGCGGTCCTCGCGGTGCGGAAGCCGGCCCAGCGGCCCGCGTCCACCGCGAAGATCGAGGCGACGCCCGCGCGCCTCGCCCGCGGCACCTACCTCGTCGAACACGTGTGCGACTGCCTCACGTGCCACTCGGACCTGCAGGTCGACCGCTGGGGCGTGCCGCCGAAGCCGGGAACGCTCGGGCAGGGCGGGCTGCCGTTCGGCAAGGACTTCGCCGTGCCGGGCGTCGTCTGCGCGCAGAACATCACTCCCGACCCCGAGAACGGCCTCGGGAACTGGACGGACGGCGAGATCCTCCGGGCGGTCCGCGAGGGCGTGGACAGGGACGGGAACGCCCTCTTTCCGATGATGCCGTACGAGGGCTACCGCGTTCTCTCGGACGAGGACGCTCAGTCGATCGTCGTCTACCTCAGGGCGCTCCCTGCGGTCTCGCACCGCGTGCCCGGCAAGAAGCTCGACTTCCCGGTGAACCTCCTCGTCAAGTCTGTCCCGAAGCCGCTCGACGGCCCCGTGACGGCGCCCGGCCCGAAGGACGGGCTCGCGTACGGGCGGTACCTCGCCGTGATCGGAGGGTGCATCGATTGCCACACGCCGCACGATCCGCACGGAAAGCCGATCGCGGGCCGGGAGTTCACGGGCGGCTGGGAAATGAAGGGTCCGTGGGGCCGGAACGTCACCGCGAACCTGACGCCGCACAAGGACGCGTACCTCGGCCGCGCGACGAAGGCCGAGTTCATCGGGCGCTTCAAGTCGTTCGAGAGTCTCCGGGGCGACGCGATCCCGCCGGCGCCGAAGGGGCGCAACACGATCATGCCGTGGCTCGTCCTCTCGGGGATGACCGAGGAGGACCTCGGCGCGGTCTACGACTACCTGAAGTCGCTTCCGCCGGTCGAGAACAGGATCAACTCTTTCCCGGACGCGCCGGAGCCGGCGCCCGAGGCCCCCGCGAAGACCGCAGAGAAGTGACGCGCGGCGCTCAGTCGCCGTCCTGAAACCTGCCGATCGGCGGCACGTCTGCCGGGCCGGCCGCGCCGCGGCGGCCGAGGAGGTGCGCGGCGATCCGGGCGGCATGCGCGCGCCCGTTCTCGATGAACAGGCGCCCGATGTGGCGGCCCGCCGCGACGACGCCCGCCACGTAGAGGCCCGGCACGTCCGTCTCCATCGTCGCGGGATCGTGGACGACCTCGAGGTCGGCCGTGATTCCGATGCCGCAGGCGCGCAGGAACGGGAAATCGGGGCGGTAACCCGTGAGGGCGTAGACGAAGTCGTTCGGAATCGACGCCGTCCCGCCGGCGGCCCGGAGCGTGACGGCGCCTTCCTCGACGCGGTCCACCGTCGTGTCGAAGAAGGCGCGGATCGAGCCCTCCTTCACGCGGTTCTCGACGTCCGGCTTCAGCCAGTACTTGACGCTCGAGCCGAAGCCCGCCCCGCGGATCGCCATCGTGACGCGGGCGCCGTGGCGGTGGAGGTCGAGAGCGGCCTCGACGGCGGAGTTCTTTCCGCCCACGACGAGGACGTCGGTCCCCGCGTGCGCGTACGGCTCGCGGTAGTAGTGCGACACCTTCGGGAGATCCTCGCCCGGAACGCCGAGCAGGTTCGGCGTGTCGAAAAAACCGGTCGCGACGACGGCCGCGGTCGCGGTGAAGAACCCCTTCGGCGTCGAGGCGATGAAGAGGCCGTTCTCCCGTCCGAGCGACGTGACCCTCGCCCCGAGGCGGACGTCGAGGTTCTCGCGCGCGGCGACCTTCCGGTAGTAATCGAGCCCCTCGCGGCGCGTGGGCTTGGGACCCGCCGCGACGAACGGGTGGCCGCCGATTTCGAGGAGCTCGGGAGTCGAGAAGAAGACGACGTGCGTCGGCCAGTTCACGAGCGTGTTCAGGAGGGCGCCCTTCTCGAGGACGACGTGCGTGAGGCCCCGCCGGGACGCTTCGAGCGCGCAGGCAAGGCCGACGGGCCCCGCGCCGACGATCAGGAGGTCGACGGGACCGGTCCTTTGAGCGTCCACGGCCGGAGCATACGGGAGGAGAATCGGCGCGTGCGGCGCGCCGCCGTCCTCGCGCTCGTTCTCCCGCTCGCCCTCGCGGCCGAGGAGAAGCCGGAGCAGCCGGCCGCGAGGATCGTGCGCTCCGAGCAGGTCGTGCGCCTCGTCGTGGACGCCTACGTCCTGGATGCGAACGGCGACCCGATCCCGGACCTCGTTCCGTCGGACTTCGTCGTGAAGGCCGACGGCAAGGCGCTCGAGGTCGAGTCCGCCGAGTTCGTCGCCGCCGGCGCCTCGGAAGGCCCGGCGGCTTCGGCGGAGCCCTCCGGCGAGGCCGCCGTGACGCCGGCGCCTCCCGCGTATCCGCCGGGCCGGCTCATCGTGCTCTTCCTCGAGGGGGACATCGGCCGAGAGCGGACCAAGGGCCTCATGCGCGTGAGGCTGGAGATGTTCCGGCTCCTCGACCGCCTCCAGCCGACGGATCGCGTCGCCGTCGTCCGCTTCTTTTCGCACCTCACGGTTCTCTGCGACTTCACGGCCGATCGAGCCGTCCTCGACGACGCGCTCGTCCTGGGGCTCGGTTCGAGCAAGGACCGCGACGTGAGGATCTCGCCCGCCCCGTCGCTCGCCGCGGTTCTCGATTTCGCCGCGGCGCGCAAGGCGGCGCACGTCGAGCGCGGCCTCGAGCTCGTCGCGTCCGCGCTCGCGTCGATCCCCGGCGCAAAGGCGATCATCTTCGCGGGGTGGGGGTTCTTCGCGAACCGCGCGCCCATCGAGGGCGACCTCTTCGACCGCGCGATCGAGGCGCTCGTGCGGGCGCGAACGACCGTCTTCACGCTCGACACGTCGGACGCGGACTGGCACACGCTCGAGACGACCCTCCAGGCGGCGTCCCTCGCGACCGGGGGGACGTACGCGAAGACCCACGTCTTCCCGGCCCAGGCGGTGGACCGCATCGCGCGCGCCCTCGAGGGCCGCTGGGTGCTCGTCTGCGTCGCCGAGGACGCACGGCCGCACGTCCTCGACGTCGCGCTCGCCGGCCGCCGCGGAAACGTCGTCGCGCGGGCGTACACTGCCGCCCCATGATGAGAGCCCGCGCCGCGGCCCTCGCCGCCCTCGCCGTCCTCGCAGCCGCCGCCTCGGCCTGCTCCTCCGCTCCTCCCGCGGCGACAGCGGGGGGGGCGCCGGCGAAGCGCCTCGTCCTCGTCGAGGCGAAGGGCCCGGGGCCAGAGCTCGACCGCTTCGTCCCGCATTTCCTGTCGGCAGCGAGCGACCGGGGCCTGGGCGCGATCGTGGACGCGCGCCTGACGGGGGCGCACCTCGCGGACGTCGGCGCGTCCGGCGAGGCGTCCGCCGCGTTCCGCAAGGAGTATCCGGGCGACGTCTACCTCGGCGTCATGCTCGCGCCGTGCAGGATCAACCGCCACGAGGGGCACATCTACGACCGCCAGATCAGCCCGGCCGGCCAGCCCCAGCGCATCGACAACGTCGTCGTGAGCTACGACGCGGACTGCACGGTCGCCGTCACCGTCGTCGGCGAGGCCGGTTCCGCCGTGAAGACGTTCGACGTCTCCGGGCGCAACGGGACCGCCGAGGTGAGCGCGTCCGACACGGAAGCCGAGGGGCAGGCCGCGGAGGACGCGGCGGACCGTGCCGCCAAGAAGCTCGTCTCGTTCCTGCGCTGAGCCGGGCCCGGTGCCGCCGCGCTCCCGCGGCGTGTTCCTTCTCGAGGCGCTCGTTTCCCTCGCCATCCTCGGGATCGTGCTGATGCTCGGAGCGGGCTTCCTCGCGCGCCGCCGCACGCTCGAGGCCGACCGGCGCGACCGGGACCGCGCGGCGCGGGCGCTCGCGAGCGAGTGGGTCTACCTCCGGACGGCGTTCCGAAGCGACCTGTACCCGAAGGACAGGCGGCCCTTCGCCGGCCCCGGCGTCTTCGTGGACGCGCTCGACGCGCGCAGCCCGGTCCTGAGCGTCCGGTCGACGGACATCGACGGGCTCTACCGCGTCACGCTCGACGTCGGCTACGGGACGGCCGTGAAGCGGCGACTCGTGGAGGAGGGGTTCGTGTTCCGCGGGGCGTCCCGGCCCGGCCGCCTCCCATGACGCGCCGCGGTTTCTCGCTCGTCGAGATGTGCATCGTCGTCATGATCGGCGTCGTCCTTCTCTTCGCGCTCCTTCCGGTCGCGACGGGACTCCTGCGCCAGCAGGCCGGCCTCAACGCGCGCACGCTCGGGATCGACGCGTGGTCTCTTCTCGTGGACCGGCTCGTGGCCGACGCGGGACGCTCCTCGGGCGCGCTCGTCTCGCCTCCGTTCCCGGCCGCCGTCTTCCGGCTTCACCTTCCACCGGACCGCGACGAGGACCCGGACGTGACGTGGACGTTCGGGGACGGCCGGGCCGAGCGCGCGATCGAGCGGAAGAAGCCCGGCGGCGAGGTCGTCACGGCGACGACGACGTGGGACCTGCCCGGCACGCTCGCGCTCGACGCCGGGGAGCTCGCGGAGGGGCGCCTCCTCTTCGCGTGGGACGACGGGTCCGGTCCGGAGCTCGTGGCGCTCTCCTGCGGCCGTCCGACGGAGGTCGCGCGATGAGACGGAGCGCGCGCGGCAGCTCCCTCCTCCTCGTCCTCGGCATCCTGACCGTCTTCGGACTCGTCCTCGGCGTCCTCGCGACCGTCCTGCTCGCCGACCTCGCCTCCTCGCGCCGCCGCGCGAACGCGCAGTACGCCGCCGAGCTCGCGCGCTCGGGCACGGACTGGGCGCGCGGGGCGCTCATGGCGCGCGGCGGCCTGCCGTCCGCGACCTTGGAGGTAGAAGGCGGCGAGATCGCGGTCGCGGCCGAGGAGCTGCCGGACGGCGGTCTGCGCGTGGTTTCGACGGGCCGCGTCCGCGACGGCGGGGCGACGCTCGCGGCGCGCCGCGAGGTCACCGTGTTCGCGGCCGCGGAGCGGAGGCGTTGACGTGTGCCTGATCGTCCTCGCGTGGCGGGTCTCGCCCGCCGTTCGCCTCGCGGTCGCCGCGAATCGCGACGAGTTCTTCGCGCGCGAGGCCGCGCCGGCCGCGTGGTGGGCGGACGCGCCGGACGTTTTCGCGGGCCGCGACCTGCGCTCCGGGGGGACGTGGCTCGGCGTCACGCGCTCGGGGCGCTTCGCGGCCCTCACGAACTTCCGGGACATGTCCGTTGCGAAGAAGGATGCCGCGACTTCGCGCGGAGCGCTCGTCCGGGAGTTTCTTCGAATGGAAGAAAGCGCTGCGGACTACGCCTCGCGCCTCCGGGCGGGCTCGGGCGCATTCGAAGGATTCAATCTCCTTCTCTTCGACGGCCGGGATCTCGTTTCGTACTCCAACGTCGAAGGAGCACCCGTGGTCCTTCCCCCGGGCGTCTACGGCCTCTCGAACCACCTCCTCGAGACGCCGTGGCCGAAGGTGGTCGCGGCGCGGGAGCGGCTCGCGGAGGCCGCTCTGGCCGGGGCGGCGCCGCAGAACCTCGAAGCGAGCCTTCTCGCCCTTCTGAGCGATCGCGCCGTGGCGCCGGACGGGGCGCTCCCGGACACGGGGCTTCCTCTGGCCTGGGAGCGCGCTCTCTCGGCCGCGTTCGTCGTCCTCCCGGACTACGGGACGCGGGCGTCGACGGCGGTCGTCGTCACGGGGGAGCGCGTCCGTTTCGTCGAACGGAGCTTCGGCGAAGGCGGCACGCTCCTCGGCGAGGTGCGCGAGACGTTCGAGGTCAGCGCGGCGCCGAGAGCGTGACGTCGACGGTCATCTCGCGGTCGTCGCGCAGGATCCGCACGGGCACGGTGTCGCCGATCTTCTGCTTCTCGAGCGCGGAGACGAGGTCGTCGTAGCTCGCCACCTTCTTCCCCGCGACGCCCACGATGATGTCGCCGAGGAGGACCGAGCCGTCCTGGCCGCGGTGGAATCCGCGCAGGCCGGCCTTCGCGGCGCCCGTCCCTTCCTGGACGGACTGGACGAGGACTCCCTGGACGCCGAGCTGCCGGAGGTAACCCTCGTTCGCCTGCGCGATCCCGAGGCGGGGCCGGATGACGCGGCCGTGCGCGATGAGCTGCGGGACGACCTCGTTGACGGTGTCGGCCGGGACCGCGAAGCCGATCCCCGCGCTCGCGCCCGACGGGCTCGCGATCTGCGTGTTCACGCCGATGAGACGGCCCGCGCTGTCGAGAAGCGGCCCGCCCGAGTTCCCGGGGTTGATCGCGGCGTCCGTCTGGATGACGCCCTGGATCTTGCGGCCATTGAAGGCCCCGATCGTCCGGCCGAGCGCGCTCACGATGCCCGTCGTGAGCGTCTCGTCGAGGCCGAACGGGTTCCCGATCGCGAAGACCTTCTGGCCGACCTTCAGGTCTCGGCTCGTCCCGACGAGGATCGGCGGGAGCTTCGCCTCCGGCGCGCCGATCCGGAGGACCGCGAGGTCTTTTTCCGGCTCGGCGCCGACGACCGTCGCCTTCCAGTCGGACTGGTCCGCGAGCGTCACGACGAGCGAGTCGGAGTCCTGGATGACGTGGAAGTTCGTGACGATGTGCCCCTGCCGGTCCCACACGAATCCCGAGCCGGTGCCCTGCGCGACCTCGGTCGCCTCGAAGAAGTTCACGGGGCGCTTCGCGAGGCTCGTGATGTAGACGACGGACGGGCTGCAGCGCTCGAAGAGCTCGATCGTGGACTTCTCGTCCGCCGCGAGGTCGCCGCGCGCCGTGACGGGCCGCGGCTCGGCGGCCGCGCCTTTCAGGGCGCCCGGCGCGGCCCCGATCCGCGCGCCCCGGGGAGCGCGCTCCAGGAGGCTGAACACGAGCCAGCCCGCAAGAAGCCCGAGGATGACCGGCAGGAAGACGGGGCCGCCCCGCCGCCGCGGGGGCGGCGGCGGATATCCGTAGACGGGCGGCGGAAGACTCGACACGGCGCGGGCGACCGGCGCGTCAGGGCTGGACGCGAATCGACTCGATGACGACCGGGGTCACGGGGGCGTTCACGAACGCGCCGCCCTGGTTGGACGTGGGCGTGGACTTGATCTTGTTCACGACGTCCATGCCGTCGGTGACCCTGCCGAAGACGCAGTAGCCGTCCTGTCCGGGCGCCTTGTCGAGGAAGGCGTTGTCCTTCACGTTGATGAAGAACTGGGCCGTCGCGCTGTCCGGGTCGCCCGTGCGGGCCATCGCGATCGTCCCGACCTTGTTCTGGAGGCCGTTGGACGACTCGTTCTTGATCGGGGCGTTCGTCTTCTTCTGCGTCTTGTCGATCGCGAACCCGCCGCCCTGGATCATGAAGCCGTCGATGACGCGGTGGAACACCGTGCCGTCGTAGTGCTTCGCGTTCACGTAGGCGAGGAAGTTCTTCACGCTCAGGGGCGCCTTGGCGGCGTCGAGCTCGATCGTGATCGAGCCCAGCGAGGTCTTCATCACGACCGTCGGGTTCTTCACGGGGGGTTCTCCCTTCAGAGTGGCGGTGGCGAGGATCAGGGCGAGGGACAGGGCCGTCGTGAGTCGTTTCATGAGGCCGGATCTTACGATGCCGCCGCGGAAGGTCCGGGTCAGCCGGGGCCCGTCATCTTCGACGGGACGATCCACGCGTCGAACTGCTCGGCGGTCACGAAGCCCAGCGCGAGCGCGGCCTCCCGCAGCGTCGTGCCCTCCGCGTGCGCCTTCTTCGCGATCGCGGCGGCCTTGTCGTAGCCGATGTGCGGGTTGAGGGCCGTGACGAGCATGAGCGACCGGCTCACGAGCTCGGCGATCCGTGCGCGGTCGGGCTCGATCCCCTCGGCGCAGTGGACGCGGAAGCTCCGGCAGCCGTCCGCGAGGAGGCGCACGGACTCGAGGACGTCGTGGATGATGACCGGCTTGTAGACGTGGAGCTCGAAGTTGCCCTGGCTCGCGGCGAACGCGACCGCCGCGTCGTTCCCGTAGACCTGGGCCGCGACCATCGTGAGCGCCTCGGCCTGCGTCGGGTTCACCTTGCCCGGCATGATCGACGAGCCCGGCTCGTTCTCCGGGATCCGGATCTCGCCGATGCCCGAGCGCGGGCCGGAGGCGAGCCAGCGCACGTCGTTCGCGATCTTCAGGAGCGAGCCCGCGAGCGTCCGGAGGGCGCCCGAGGCGAACGCGAGCGCGTCGTGGGCCGCGAGAGCCTCGAACTTGTTCGGGGCGCTGACGAACGGGTGGCCCGTGAGGGCCGCGACGCGCCTCGCGACGCGCTCGGCGAACTCGGGGTGCGCGTTGAGGCCCGTCCCGACGGCGGTCCCGCCGATCGCGAGCTCGAGGAGGTGGTGGAGCGCCTGCGCCACGTGGGCCGCTCCGTGGTCGAGCTGGGACACCCAGCCCGAGATCTCCTGCCCGAGCGTGAGGGGCACGGCGTCCATGAGGTGCGTTCGCCCGATCTTCACGACGTCCGCGAAATCCCTGGATTTCGCGTCGAGGACGTCGCGCAGCTTGCGGACCTCCGGGAGGAGGCGCTCCTCGATCTCCGTCACGGCCGCGATCGACATTGCGGAGGGGAACGTGTCGTTCGAGGACTGCGACATGTTCACGTCGTCGTTGGGGTGGATCGGGTCCTTCGAGCCGACGGCGCCGCCCGCGAGCTCGATCGCGCGGTTCGCGATGACCTCGTTCGCGTTCATGTTCGTCTGCGTCCCGCTGCCCGTCTGGAAGACGACGAGCGGGAAGTGCGCGTCGAGCTTCCCGTCGGCGACCTCCTGCGCGGCGGCGGCGATCAGGGCCGCCTTCTCGGGCGGCAGGAGGCCGAGGTCGCGGTTCACCTCCGCCGCGGCGCGCTTGAGGATGCCGAACGCCCGGAGCATCGGCCGCCCGATGCGGCTCTCGCCGATCTCGAAGTTCTCGAGCGAGCGTTGCGTCTGCGCGCCCCAGTACCGGTCCGCCGGGACGGCGACCTCGCCCATCGTGTCCTTCTCGATCCGTGACGCCATCCGGCCTTCCTTCCCGAGACTCCGTCGCAGGACATTATCCCGCGCGCCCGCCCGTGGCGAGCGCTGTGAGACGATTTCACTTCAAAACGGATGATCGATCGCCGGTTTCGATGGCGCCTTGCGGCGAACGTGTTCGTCTGGGGCGTCGCCGTCGCCGCGCCTTACGGGCGGGCCGCCGCGCAGGCGACGTCCGACTACGCCGTGCAGGTGACGGCCGCCGTCCAGAGCGCGCCCCCGCAGATCACGCTCGGCTGGCCCGCCTTCGCCGGGGCGACCGCCCACACCGTCTATCGCAAGGCCTGGGGAAGCGCCTCGTGGGGGACGGCGATCGCGACGCTCCCGGGGACCGCCACGGGCTACGCGGACGGAACCGTGGCGGTCGGGACGGCCTACGAGTACCAGGTGCAGCGCGCGGCGACCGTGACGGGGTTCGGGTACGTCGCGACGGGAATCGACCTGCCCCTCGTGGAGGATCGCGGCAAGGTCGTCCTCGTCGTCGACGCCACGATGGCGTCGAGCCTCGCGGTCGAGCTCGCGCGCCTTCAACGGGATCTCGCGGACGACGGGTGGACGGTCCTGCGGCACGACGTGGCGCGCACCGCGGCGGTTCCGTCCGTCAAGGCGCTCATCAAGGCCGATTACGACGCGGATCCGACGCGCGTCCGGAGCGTCTTTCTCTTCGGGCACGTGCCGGTCCCGTATTCCGGCAGCATCGCGCCGGACGGCCATCCCGACCACGTCGGGGCGTGGCCCGCGGACCTCTACTACGGGGAGATGGACGGCGTGTGGACCGACACGCAGACGCTGACGGGCACGGGGCGGCAGAGCAACGTCCCGGGAGACGGGAAGTTCGACCAGAGCTACGCGCCCGGCGGGACGGTCGAGCTCGCCGTGGGCCGGGTCGACCTCGCGAACATGCCCGCGTTCGCGCCGAAGACGGAAACGGACCTCCTCCGGCAGTACCTGAACAAGGATCACGGATTCCGCGTCAAGGCGTGGACGCTGCCGGCGCGGGGGCTCATCGACGACAACTTCGGGGCGTTCGGAGGCGAAGCGTTCGCCTCGACCGGCTGGCGCGCGTTCTCCGCGTTCTTCGGTCCCGCGAACGTCTTCGCCCTCGACTGGTTCACGACTCTCGCGTCGGACGGCTATCTCTGGGCCTACGGGTGCGGCGGCGGCAACTACACGGGCGCGAGCGGCGTCGGCTCGACGTCGAACTTCGCCGCGACCGACACGAAGACCGCCTTCACGTTCCTCTTCGGCAGCTACTTCGGCGACTGGGACGTCTCGAACGACTTTCTGCGGGCCCCGCTCGCGACGACGACCTACGGCCTCACGTGCGCGTGGGCGGGGCGCCCCGCGTGGGTCGTCCACCACATGGCGATGGGCGAGACGATCGGGTACGCGGCGCTCCTGTCGCAGAACAACTCGGGGACGTATTTCGACGGCTGGGGACCCGAGGTCCACGTCGCCCTCATGGGCGATCCGACGCTCCGGATGCAGGTCGTCGCGCCGCCGGCGAACGTCGCCGCGTCCGTCGGCGCCGGGACGGCCACGATTTCCTGGACCGCCTCGGCCGACGCGGTCGCGGGCTATCACGTCTATCGGGGAGCCTCGGACGCGGGGCCGTTCACGCGACTCACCCCGTCCCCCGTCACGGCGACGTCGTTCGTGGACACGGCGGCGCCCGGGGGCTCCCCGACGTACCTCGTCCGCGCCGTGAGGATCGAGACGACCCCGAGCGGCTCGTACTGGAACGCGAGCACGGGCGTCTCCGCCGGTCCCGTGGCGACGTTCTTTCACACGCTCGCTCCCTGCCGTGCGCTCGACACGCGCCTGCCGGCGGGGCCGGGCGGCGGGCCCGCGCTCGCCGCGGGCGCGACGCGGACGTTCGTGGCGGCCGGCGTGTGCGGCCTTCCCGCCACGGCCCGTTCCGTGTCGGCGAACATCACGGTGACGAACTCGTCCGCGGGGGGCACGCTCGTCGTTTACCCGGCCGATCTCCCGGCGGTCCCGAACACGCTGACGCTCGCGTTCCGGGCAAACCAGACGCGCGCGAACAACGCCCTCGTCGCTCTCGCCTCGGACGGGTCCGGCGCGTTCAGGATCACGAGCGGCTCGTCGGCCGCCGTCGACGTCATCGTGGACGTGAACGGCTGGTTCGAGTAGGCCGCATCTTCCGGGCCGCCGTAGAATTTCGCGCATGAAGGCCATCCGCATCCACGCCCTCGGCGGCCCCGAGGTGCTCCGCTACGAAGACGCGCCCGACCCGCAGCCGAAAGCCGGAGAAGCTCTCGTCCGTGTCGAGGCGACCGGCGTCAACTTCATCGAGGTCTACTTCCGCACCGGCGTCTACAAGGCGGCGGGCTTCCCGTTCACGCCCGGCGGGGAGGCCGCCGGCGTCGTCGAGGCCGTCGGGCCCGGCGTCACCGAGGTCGCGGTCGGCGACCGCGTCGCGACCGTCAACGCGCAGGGCGCGTACGCCGGACGCACGGTCGTCCTCGCCTCGCGCCTCGTGCGCGTCCCGGACGGCGTCACGTCGCGCCAGGCGGCCGCGGTCATGCTGCAGGGGATGACCGCGCACTACCTTGCGACGTCGACGCGCCCGCTCGCCCCGGGCGACACGTGCCTCGTCCACGCGGCGGCCGGCGGCGCCGGCCTCCTCCTGTGCGCGGTCGCGAAGAAGCGCGGAGCCCGGGTGATCGGGACCGTCTCGACGCCCGCGAAGGCCGCGCTCGCCCGGAAGGCGGGCGCCGACGACGTCATCCTCTACACGGAGGCCGATTTCGTCGCCGAGACGAAGCGTCTGACGGGCGGCAAGGGCGTTCAGGTCGTCTACGACTCGGTCGGGAAGACGACGTTCGAGAAGGGCCTCGACGTCCTCGCCCCGCGCGGGACGATGGCGCTCTTCGGACAGTCCAGCGGCGTCGTCGGCCCGATCGACCCGCAGATCCTCAACACGAAGGGCTCGATCTTCCTCACGCGCCCGTCGCTCTTCGCCTACGTCGCGTCGCGCGAGGAGCTTCTCGCCCGCGCGGGCGACGTCCTCGCATGGGTGAAGGACGGCTCTCTTCCGCTGCGCGTCGACCGGGAGCTCCCTCTCGCGGACGCCGCCGCGGCGCACCGGGCGCTCGAGGCGCGCGAGACGGCCGGGAAGGTCCTCCTGATCCCGGGCTGACCGGCCGCTCAGCCCTCCTTGTGCTCGAGCGCGAGGGCGACGAGCCCCGCGGTCTCGGCTTCGTCGGGCTTGCGCAGGACGTGCACGGCGCCGGCTTCGCCGTGGAGCGTGATCGCGGCCTCGAGGGCGTCCTCGTTGACGCGCCAGCCGCACGCGATGTTCCCGCCCGCCGCCTTCGCGCGCCTGAGGGCGCCTTCCGCGAGGGCGAGGTGGTCCCGGAACGACGCGAGGTGCGGCCGGGCCCGGAGCAGCGGCTCGACGGAGAAGCCGATCGAGATCGTGACGGGCCGCGTCGCGTCGCCGGGGCCGGTCTTGACCCACGAGGCGACGGCGTTCCGGAGCCGCACGGCGAGCGCTCCGGCCTCTCCGCCGAACCTCACGCGCGCGACGATGAGGAACTCGTCGCCGCTCCAGCGCGCGACGACCGAGCCGCCGCGCACGGAGGCGGAGATCGCGTCCGCGACGGCCTGAAGGACCGTGTCGCCCGCCTCGGGCCCGAGCGTGTCGTTGACTTTGTCGAGCCCGTCGACGTCTGCGAGGAGAATCGCGACGCACTCGGTCTTCTGCTCGGGGTCGCGCAACGGCTTGCGGGCCGGCGCGAGGAGGAGGCCGATCGCGGCCTCCACGAAGCGCGTGTTCTTGAGCCCGGTGAGCTTGTCCGTCAGGGCCGTCTCGGCGAGGAGCGCGTTCGACTGCTCGAGCTCGGCCGCCTTCTCCTTCAGCTCCTGCGTCTTTTCCTTCAGCTCGCGGGAGAGGACTTTCTCGCGCCGCACGAGGCGGGCCACGCGGAGCCGGTGCAGGCCCCATGCCGCGAGGACGAGGACGGCCGCGACGAGGCCCCAGAGGGTGCTGGAAAACAGCTTCATCGAACGTGATTCGGCCGCTTCATTGAATCACGAACGGGCGCCGCCTGCTTCTCAGCGAAAGCCGCGGACGCCGTGCGGCCGGTACGGCGCCTCGAGGGCGGCGACCTCCTCGTCCGAAAGGACCGTGTCGACGGCCTTCAGTGCGGCCTCGAGGTGCTCGAGCTTCGTCGCCCCGACGATCGGCGCCGTGACGCCCGGGCGCGACAGGAGCCACGCGAGCGCGACCTCGGCGGGCGTGGCGCCACGCGCAGCCGCGACTTTCCGCACGGACGCGATCACGTCGGCGTCCGACGGGGTGTCGTAGAGCTTCGGCGTGTAGTCGTCGCTCGCGCCCCGCGCCGTCGTCGCGGCGGCCGACGCGCTCGCCCGGACTCCCGCGAGAAGCCCGCGTGCGAGCGGCGACCACGGGATCACGGCGACCCCTTCCTCGCGGCAGAGGGGGAGCATCTCGCGCTCCTCCTCGCGGTAGAGGAGGTTGTAATGGTTCTGCATCGAGGCGAAACGCGCGAACCCGCGTGCGTCCGAGATCGCGAGGGCCTTCGCGAACCGGTACGCGGGGCCGGAGCTCGCGCCGATGAAACGCGCCTTCCCCTGCGTCACGAGCTGGTCGAGCGCCGCGAGCGTCTCGTCGAGCGGCACGGACGCGTCGAAGCGGTGGATCTGGTAGAGGTCGATCGTGTCGACGCCGAGGCGCTTCAGGCTCGCCTCGCAGCCCTGGACGACGTGCTTTCGCGAGAGGCCCCCCATGTTCGGGCCGGGCGACATCGGGAAGTGGACCTTCGTCGCGAGGACGACCTCCTCCATCCGGGCGTACGTCCGGAGCGCGCGGCCCGTGACCTCCTCGGAGACGCCCATCGAATACATGTCGGCCGTGTCGAAGAAGTTGATCCCGGCCTCGACCGCCCGGCGGAAGAACGGCTGCGCCTGGTCTTCGGTGAGGACCCAGGGTCGCCACGAGGGCGTGCCGTAGGACATGCAGCCGAGCGCGAGGCGCGAGACCGTGACGCCGGTGCGGCCGAGGGTCGTGTACTTCATGTCGTCACCTCATCCAGCGGGCGATCCACCCGAGGACCTCGGAATACCAGACCTTCGCGTTCGGCCCTCGGAGGACCCAGTGCCCTTCGTCGGGGAAGTAGAGAAGGCGCGCCGGGACGCCCTTCGCCTTCAGCGTGCCGTAGAACTCGAGGCCCTGGCCGATCGGAACCCGGTAGTCCTTCTCGCCGTGCACGATCAGGACGGGCGTCTTGAACGCCGCCGCGAAGCGGTTCGGGCTCCACTTTTCCACGTTGTCCCGGTTCGTGAACGGAGTCCCGCCGTACGAGTGCTGCCGGCCGTACGTCGAGTCGGACGCGAACTGCGCGAGGAGGTCGTAGACGCCCGCGTGCGAAACGAGGCACCTGAAGCGGTCCGTGTGGCCCTCGATCCAGTTCACGAGGAAGCCCCCGTACGAGCCCCCGGCGGCGCACATGCGTGAGGCGTCCACGCGGCCCTGCGCGACGAGGACGTCCGTCGACTTCATGATGTCCGTGAACGGCTTGTCCGGGTGGGCGCCGAGGATGGACTCGACCCACTTCTGGCCGAAGCTCGACGAGCCGTGGAAGTTCACCATCGCGACGACGTAACCGGGGGCGGCGAACGCGTGCGGATTCCACCGGAAGGAGAACGCGTCTCCGAACGTTCCGATCGGGCCGCCGTGGACGAGCTGGACGAGCGGGTACTTCTTCCCGGGCTCGGCGCCGGGCGGAGAGACGACGAACATCTGGACGTCGTCGCCGCCCGCGCCCTTGAACGTCACGTCCTCGACGGCGCCGAGGCTCCACGAGGAGACGAGCGCGTCGTTCACGTGCGTGAGCATCCGGAAGCCCGTTCCGTCGGCCTTCACCTCCGCGATCTCCGGCGGGTGGCCGAGATCGTTCCGCTGGAAGACGACGTCGCCCGCCGGCGTCAGGGACGGCGCACCGGCCGTGCCGCCCTTCCAGACGAGGCGGGGCGTCCCGCCGGAGGCGGGGATCGCGTACAGGTTCACCCGCGCCCGGACCTCGGCCGTGAAGACGATCGCTTTTCCGTCCTTCGTGAACGCCCAGCCGCCGCACGAGTTCTCCCAGCCGTCCGTGAGGAGCCGCACGGCGCCCGTCGCGACGTCGAGGAGGGCGAGGCGCGTGTAGTCGGGCCACTCGTCGGCCTTCACGTGCGTTCCGAACGCGATCGACCTCCCGTCGGGAGAGAAGACCGGGTTGACGTCCTCGCCCTCGCGGGCGGGCGTGAGGTTCCGGACCTCGCCGCCGGCCGTGGGGACGAGGAACAGGTCCCAGTTCAGCGTCGGGTACGGCTCGGGTGTCGAGTTCGCCGCGAAGACGATCGATTTTCCGTCGGGCGAGACGTCGAACGAGCCGCCCTCGTCGAGCCCCATGTACCGCCTGCTTCCGGGCGTGAGATCCGTGACCTTTCGCGTCGCGACGTCCACGACGAAGAGGTGCGGGAACTCGCCGTCCGTGAGCCAGTGGTCCCAGTAGCGGTAGAGGCGGTTCTCGGTCGCGCGCGCCTTGACGGCCGCCTTCTCGCGCTTCTCGAGCGCCTTTTTCGTCTCCTCGGGCGACTCCGCGCCCGCGACGACGCCCGCGAGGAATGCGATCCGGGTCCCGTCCGGCAGCCACTTCGGGCTCGAGACCGCGGTCGGCATCTCCGTGAGGCGTTCCGGCTCGCCGCCGTCGAGCGGCAGGACGTAGAGCTGCGCCGCGGCGTCGCCCTCGCGCTTGCTGAGGAACGCGAGGCGCTTGCCGTCGGGGCTGAAGGCCGGCGAAGTGTCGGAGGCCTTGTTCGCCGTCAGGCGGCGCGAGACGCCGGAGGCGACGTCCACGAGCCAGAGGTCGGCGTTTGCCTTGAGCTCGTCGCCCTCGTACGTCGTGACGGCGTAGGCCGCCCGCGTGCCGTCGGGCGAGAGGACGGGCGCCCCGACGCGCTGGACGGCCCAGAGGTCGTCGACGCCGAACGGCTTTTTCGCCGCGGGGGCGTCGCCGGCGGAGAGGCGGAGCGAAGCGAGCAGCGTGAGGGCGGCGAGGGGGGCAGGGCGGCGACTCAGCATGCGCATGCCGGGATCTTCCCGCATCCCGCGCGGCGCGGGCCCGGAGGGAGTCCTGCCCCCCGCGAGACGCCGTCCGGGAGAATGAGACGACGCGTTAACACACTCGGGACTTGCCGGCCCTCCCGGGCGTACGATTGATCATGGCGCCGCGCACGCGCTCTTTCCCGATCCTCGCCGCCGCGCTCGCCGCGGGGCTCACGGGCTGCGCGTCGTTCGAAGATCGGCACGCCGGCTTCGAGGTGAGCCCCGCGCAGTGGCGCGCCGGCCTCGCCCGCCGCGGGGCCGACCTCGCGGACGTCCCGAACCCGATGGCTCTGACACCCGCGATGGAAGCCGCGGCGCGGGACGTCGGCGGCATCGGCCACGACGAGGACCGGCTCACCCGCCTCCGCAGCGCCCTCCTGAACGGGCGCGACTACACGTTCGAGTACGAGCGGGGCTCGACGTTCTCGGCGGCCGAGGCCTTCGAGAACCGGCGCGGGAACTGCGTGTCGTTCACGAACCTCTTCGTCGCGCTCGGGCGTTCCCTCGGCATCCGTCTGCAGGCGGCGCTCGTGTCGAACCGCGGCACCTCCGAGCGCGAGGGAAACGTCGTGGTCGTTTCCAGGCACATGGTCGCCGTGTACGGCCGCCTCGACGGGCCGTCCGTGAAGGTCTACGACTTCTCCGGCACGCTCGTGGAGCCCGGGGGGCGCCTGACGGCGCTCGACGACTGGGCCGTCGCCGCCATCCGCGCGAGCAATGACGGAGTCGTGCACCTCGGCCGGGGCGAGACCGCGGCGGCCGTGCGCGATCTCGACATCGCCGTGAAGCTCGCTCCGAAGCTCGGGTCCCTCTACGCGAATCTCGCTCTTGCGAAGTGGCGGGCGGGCGACGTGACGGGAGCGTTTGCGACGATCGAACGCGGGCTCGTGGCCGAGCCCGGCTGCCCCTCGCTCCTCCAGAACCTCGCCGCCCTCTACGTGGACTGGGGCAAGCCGGCCGAGGCGCGTGCCGCGCTGGCCGCGCTCGACCTCCACAGCGCCTCCCCGTACGCGCTCATCGTGCGGGGCGACCTCGACTTGCAGGCGGGGAACCCGGTGGCCGCGCTCCGCAGCTACCACAAAGCCGCGTCCCTCGATCCGACGCTCGCCGACTCCTGGCTTTCGATCGCCCGCGCCGAGTTCTCGCGCGGCCGCCCGGACGCCGCGCGCAAGGCCGCGAAGAAGGCCCTCAAGCGGGACCCGACGAGCGACGCGGCGCGGAAGTTCGCCGAGGCGGAGCCCTAGCGGGCTTCGCTCCGTTCCCGTCTTCGCCGCGCGTCGAGCCCAGGAGGTCGAAGGCGAGCGTCCGGCCGCTTTGGGTCGACGATGATCGACCGGGAAGCCGGGAGAATCGGCGTGGATCCCGAGGCGGCCGCGGTAGGATCCGTCCAACCAGTCGAGAGGAGGACTCATGTCGAGCGTTCCGCCGCCCGGATCCGGGTATCCGCCGCCTCCGCCCCCTCCGCCGCAGGGGCCACCTCCCGTCATGCCCTCTGGACCCGGCCTCGCGTGGGAGACGCAGGCGATCGGGCCCGAGTCGTTCGTCGACACGGCGAAGCTGTTCATCACCGCTCCCGACCAGGCGTGGGCTCGGACGCGCGAGACGGGCGACTACACGCGCCCGCTGCTCTTCGCGCTGATCGTCGCGTGGGTCGGCGCCATCTTCAGCGCCGTCTGGGGCTCGATGTTCGGGGCCGGCCTCATGAAGATGCTCCCGGCCCAGTACAGCCGCTTCGCGATGATGGGCGCGGGCCGCGGGCTCATCGTGAACATCATCATCGCCCCGTTCGTCATCGCGGTCGGCCTCTTCGTCGGCAGCGCGATCCTGCACGTCTCGTTCATGATCGTCGGGGCCCTCACGAACTCGAAGTCGCAGTTCGAGGGGACGTTCCGCGTGGTGGCGTACTCGAGCATCGCGCACATCGCCTACGTGATCCCGTTTCTCGGCGGCCTCGTCGTGCTCGTCTGGCGGATCTACCTGATGATGCTGGGCGTCCAGCGGCTCCACAAGACGACGCAGGGCAAGGCGCTCGCCGGGATCCTGCTTCCGACGCTCCTCTGCTGCGCATGCGCCGCGATCGGGATGGTCTTCGCCGGGGCGGCGCTCTTCCGGGCGTTCAACCGGTAGACGTGGCGCCGGAGCGACAACTCGCGTTCCTCTGGGGCGGCGCGGCGCTCGCGGCCGCCGCCGCCGCCCCGTTCGCGCGCGCGTTCGCGTCCGTGCTGCCCGGCTGTCTCTTCCGCGCCGTGACGGGGATCCCGTGCCCCACTTGCGGCGGCACGCGCGCGCTCCTCGCGCTCGCGCGCCTCGACATTCCGGCCGCGCTCGCCTGGAATCCGCTCGTGACGCTCGGCGCGCTCGTCTTCGTCCTCGGCGGCGTCGTCGCGCTCGCTCGCGCGTTTGGCGGGCGTGGCGTTCCCGACGGTCCGCCGCCACGCTGGGCCGGCGCCGCGGCCGGGCTCGCCTTCGTCGCGAACTGGGCGTTCGTGATCGTCCGGGGGCGCTGACGGGCCTTCAGGGCTTCGGCCTGACGCCCGAAATCGGCTTCGGCTCGTCGGCGGGCGGCGGAGAGATCGCGCGCGCGAGGGCGTTCTGCCACGTCGGGAGCTCGATCCCGAAGTTCGCGAGCTTTTCGTTCGAGAGCGCCGAGAAGAGCGGACGCGGAACCCTGAGGCCGGAGCGCTCGAGCGACGCGGGGATCACGTTCGAAGGGCTCCCGAGGATGCGGACGATCTCGAGCGCGAGCTCGTGCCAGGTCGCGAAACCCGAGTTCACGCAATGCCAGATCCCGGGGTTCGCCTTCCTCTCGACGAGCCTGCGCATCGCCGCCGCGGCGTCCTCGACGTGAACGGGCGAGATCTTTCGGTCGTAGAAGGCGGTCAGCGTGCGCCCTTGTCTCGCCTCCGCGATCATCTTGTCGATCGTCCCCTTCCCGCCGGGCGTCCCGAAGAGGCCCTCGACGCGCAGCACGTAGCCGCGCGGCGCGTTCTGCGCGTAGACCTCGCCGAGGAGCTTCGTCGCTCCGTAGACGTTCACGGGGTTCGGACGGTCCGTCTCGCGGTACGGCGCGGTCGCGGCGCCGTCGAAGACGTAGTCGGACGAGAAGTGGACGAGCGCCGCGCCGGCGCTCCGGGCGACGTCCGCGAGCGTGCGGACGGCAAACGCGTTGACGGCGAGCGCCGCCTTCGGGTCGTCTTCGGAGGCGTCCACGCCGAGGACGGTCGCGTTGACGACGACCTCGGGCTTGAGCTTCGCGACCTTGTCGAGGACGGCGAAACGCTGCGTGACGTCGAGTGCGGCGCGGGTGAACGCAACGACCTCGTGCCCGGCCTTGCGCATCTCGCGGTTGACCGCCTGGCCGAGCTGTCCCCCGGCGCCCAGAACGACGACCCTCAAAGCCATGCCTACACTGTAGCGCAGGCGGACGTTTCGCGTCGTATGCTGGATTCCGCATGAGCGCAAGCCCGGAAGTCGCGGACGCCGTCGAGGCCCTGCGCGCCGCCGGAGTCCTCGCGGACGGGCAGGCCGTTCGCCCGGGCCGCGCCGCGCGCGGGGAGCTCGTGTCCGTCCGCGCGGCGCTCCGCGCGGCGCTCTACCTCGGCGTTCTCCTCCTCGTGTCCGGCGCAGGCATCCTCCTGAAGGAGAACGTCGAGAGGATCGGACCGTCGGCGATCGCGGGCGCCGTCGGCCTCGCGGCGGGGCTCTCCCTCGCGTGGGTGTGGCGGCGCTCGGCGCCTCCGTCGTGGGGCGAGACGCCTTCGACGCATCCCGCGTTCGACTACGTCCTCCTCCTCGGCGCGCTCCTCGTCGCGGCCGATCTCGCCTGGGTCGAATCGCAGACGAAGCTGCTCGGCCCCTCGTGGCCCCTGCACCTTCTCGTGGTCGCGCTCTTCTACGGGGCGCTCGCATACCGCTTCGACTCGCGGATGCTCCTCTCGCTCGCGCTCGCCTCGTTCGCGGCATGGCGCGGCGTTTCGCTGAGCGTCGCGCACGCGTCCCTCGGCGACGGTGACGTCACGCGGCTGCGCGCCGAGGCCCTCGCGACGGGAGCGCTCTTCACCGCGGTCGGGATCGTGTCCGCCCGCGCGGGAAAGAAGGCCCACTTCGAGGACGTCTGGGTGAACGCCGGGGTCCTTCTCGTCTTCGGCGGCCTCCTCTCGGGCGTCTTTGCGGGGCGGCCGTGGGCCCCGTGGCTCGGCGCTCTGCTCGTCGCCGCCGCCGCGATCGCCGCGGCCGCGTACCGCTGGAAGCGCACGCTGCCGTTCGCGCAGGCCGTTCTCGCGGCGTATCTCGGGCTGATGCGGGCCGTTTTGTCCGGCGGAGGCGGCGACCTCGCGGGCCGCCTCCTGCTTGCCGCGCTGTTGGGCCTCGCCGCGCTCGCGGCGATCGTGCTCGCCCACCGGCGCATGAGGATTCCATGAAAGGGGAATGGGTCGCCGCCGAGCGCATCGAGGAGGTTCGCGCCGCGGCGCGCGGATGGAAGAGAGCGGGCACCATAGGCGAAGGCGCCTTCGAAGAGATTCTCCGAAGGTATCCCGAGGTCCGGACGCTGCCGGCTCCGCTGTGGCGTGTCCTCACGTTCGTCCTCGGCAGCTTCGTCCTCCTGGCCGTCTTCGGCGCCTTCGTCCTCTCGGCGCGCCCGAACGTCTCCGGCGCCTGGGTTCTCTGCGCGGTCTTCGGCACGGCGTTCCTGGCTGTCGCCGAGGTCCAGGCGCGCACCCCGCCGCTCGCCCTCCGCGGGGGCGTCGAGGCCGCGGGCTTCTGGGGCATCGCCATCCTCATCGGCGGCCTCTTCCTCCTCCTCGAAGAATCTCTTCACGTCGGCGAGCCCGCGGGCCCGAATCTCGTGTTGCTCGGGGCGGCGGCCCTCTTCGCCCTCGGCGCCTGGCGCTGGGGAAACGCCGCGTTCGCGGGCTTCGCCGCGGGCGCTCTCTTCGTCCTCCTCGCGCGCGCGCCGCACGGGCGGCTCCTCTGGGTCGTGGCCGGCGTCGCCCTGAGCGCGTTCGCGGAAAGGTTCGCGGACCGTCCGTCGTGGGCGCCCTCGCACAGGGTCTGCGCCCGCGGCCTCGTCGTCTGCGGGATCGCGGCGGTCTACGCGGCCGTGAACTGCTGGTCGCTCGACCACCGGGTGATCGAGGAGCTGGGCGGCCGCTCCCGCGCGCTGCCTGAGAGCGGGCCGGGCGAAGGCGCCTGGGTCGTCGCGATCCTCGCGACCGCGCTCGTTCCGGTCGCGGTGTTCCTGCGCGGCGTCGTCCGGCGCCGGACGCTTCTCGTCGATACGGGCCTCGTCCTCGCCGCGCTCTCCCTCGTGACGCTCCGCGAGTACGTCCACGTCGCGAGCCTCGGCGTCGTCCTCGCGGCGGCGGGCGCGCTTCTCGTCGTGGGCGCCCTGGCCGTGAACCGCTGGCTCCGCCGCGGCGCCGGAGGCGAGCGCGGAGGATTCACCGCGGACGCGTTGTTCACGGACGAAACGGCCTTCCGCGCGGTCGAGCTCGTGCCCGTTCTCGCGGCACACGCGCCCGCTGCGAAGGCGCCCGAAGAGCCCGGTTTTTCGGGGGGCGGCGGCGGCTTCGGCGGAGGCGGCGCAGGTTCTTCATACTGAAGGACTTGAGACCCTGATTCATCTGCTCCGTAGCGAAATCCCGCCCGCGGCCGTCAAATTTCCCGCCGGAGGGTCCTCCATGGCCAGTCCGGCCCCCGTCCGCGAACGACCCAAACCGCTGCTTCTCCCGGAGTTCTGCAAGGGCTGCGGGCGTTGCATCGAATCCTGTGCAAAGCACTGCATCGAGGTCGGCCACGAGATCAACCCGCTCACGGGTCTCGTGCCGGTCGTTCTGAACCTCGAGCATTGCAACGCCTGCGGGTTGTGCATCGACGCCTGCCCCGAGCCGTACGGCCTCCGCCCCGAACCGAAGAAGGGCGAGGACTTCGAGCTGCAGGACCCGGCGAAGCTCTTCGGCAAGCGAGCCTCCGAGCGCCCGAAAGCCGTCCCGGTCCCGCCCGAGGTCGTCGCGCTGCCGAAGAGCGAGCCGCTCGTCCTGAAGGGGAACTACGCGGCGGCGGTCGGCGCGCTCCTCGCGGGCTGTCGCCACGTGTTCGGCTACCCGATCACTCCCTCCACCGAGGGCGCCGAGCTCATGGCGAAGCTCCAGCCGAAGCTCGACGGCGTCTTCCTCCAGGCCGTCAGCGAGGTCGCGACCGTCAACATGATGTACGGCTGCGGCGGCGCGGGCCTCCCGTGCATGACGTTCACGTCCTCGCCGGGCTTCTCCCTGATGCTCGAAGGCATCTCCTACATGATCGGATCCGAGGTGCCGGGCGTCTTCGTGAACGTGATGCGCGGCGGCCCGGGCCTCGGAAACATCGCGCCCGAGCAGGCCGACGTGAAGCTCGCGTGCCACGGCCTCGGCCACGGCAACACCCACGCGATCACGCTCGCGGCCTCGACGCCGCAGGAGATGCTCGACCTCGCGCGCCTGTCCTTCGAGCTGAGCTTCAAGTACCGCAACCCCGTGATCCTCCTCGCGGACGGCTACCTCGGGCAGATGACGGGCAAGGTCGTCCTGCCGGAGACGATGGTCAAGCCCGGCCTCCCGGACTGGGCCGTCTACGGCGACGCCGCGCACCGCGGCAACCTGATCTCGTCGATCTATCTCGACGAGCGGGACCTCGAGGCCTTCAACGTCCACCTCAACGAGAAGTACGCGCGCATGGTGGCCGCCGAGCAGCGGGCCGACGTCTTCCTCTGCGACGATGCGGAGGTCCTCGTCGTCTCGATCGGCACGCCGGCCCGGATGGCCAAGGGTGCCGTCGAGGCGCTCCGCCGGCAGGGCGTCAGGGCCGGCCTCTTCCGGCCCGTCTCCGTCTGGCCCTTCCCGATCAATGCGTTGAAGCCGCTCCTTCCGAAGGCGCACCGCATCGTCGTCGTCGAAGCGTCCGCGGGCCAGCTCGAGGACGAGCTGAGGCTCGCTCTCTCGCACGCCGGCCTCGCCGTCCCGCCGATCGAGTCCGTCAGGCACATGGGCGGCGTCCTGCCGCAGGCCGGGGAGGTCGCCAAAGCCGTCCTCGCCCGCGAGGAGGTGACCGCGTGAGCGTCTTCTACGAGAACTTCGAGCGTCACTCCGGCGGCCAGGGTCTCAAGGCGCACGCGACGCACTACTGTCCGGGCTGCGGCCACGGCCTCGCCCACAAGTACCTCGCCGACGCGATCGAGGAGCTCGGGATCCAGGACCGCACGGTCGCGATCTCGCCCGTCGGCTGCTCGGTCTTCCTCTACTATTACTTCGATGTCGGCAACTCGCAGGCCGCGCACGGCCGCGCCCCCGCGGTCGCGATCGGGCACAAGCTCGCGAACCCGGACTCGATCGTCGTGAGCTACCAGGGCGACGGCGACCTCGCGTCGATCGGCCTCGCGGAGATCGTCTCGACGGCGCAGCTCGGAATCCCGATCAGCGTCGTCTTCGTGAACAACGCGATCTACGGCATGACGGGCGGCCAGATGGCGCCGACGACCCTCATGGGCCAGAAGAGCGCGACGAGCCCGTACGGCCGGACGGCCGCGATGGGAATGCCGATGAAGATGGCCGAGCTCGTCGCGGGCCTCGACGGCCCGGTCTACGTCGAGCGCGTCGCCCTGTACGACGCCAAGCAGAGGATCAAGGCGCAGAAGGCGATCAAGAAGGCCGTGCGGATGCAGGTCGAGAAGCGCGGCTTCTCGTTCGTCGAGGTTCTCGCCGAGTGCCCGACGCACCTCGGGCTGACGCCCGAGGAGACCGAGCGCTGGGTCAAGGAGAACATGCTCCCGGTCTTCCCGCTCGGCGTGAAGAAGGACGTCGTCGTCGAGCCGCACGGGACGGTCCCCGCGCCGAGCTTCGACGGTGCGCGCCTCGCCGGCCTCATCGGCGCCTCCGCCGAGAAGACGCTGCGCTTTGCGAAGGGCTTTCCCGAGCACCTCGGCGGGAAGGACGTCGCGCTCAAGCTCGCCGGCGCGGGCGGCGACGGCGCCCAGACGGCCGCGATGCTCATCGCGCGCGCCGCGATCTCCGAGGGGTTCGACGCGACGCACATCCCGAGCTACGGCCCGGAGTCCCGCGGCGGCACGTCGTACGCCGACGTCCACGTGGCCGAGGACGAGGTCCTCTCGCCCGCCTCGCCGCATCCGCGGATCCTCGTCGCCTTCAACGCGCCGAGCCTCGCGAAGTTCGCGCCGGACGTCGTTCCCGGCGGGACGATCGTCTACGACAGCTCGGTCATCCACGACGTCCCGAAGGTGGCCGAGGGCGTCACGCTCGTCGGTGTCCCGTTCACGGAGATCGCCGTCGACCTCGGCAAGGCGATGGTCAAGAACGTCGTCGCCCTCGGCGCGCTCTGCGCCGCGACGAACATCTTCCCCGAGGAGACGTTCAAGACCGCGCTCCGGCAGGCTCTCAAGGACAAGTGCGCGCTGATCCCGCTCAACGAGGAAGCGTTCGCCTGGGGCGTCAAGTCCGTGAGGACGCCGGGCAACTGACGGAGGGGACGATGGAATCCAACGCCCTGCACAGCCTGACGCCGACCGAATGGCGCCTCGTGAACGCGCTGCGCGAGGTGCCGGAGTCCGCGCTCCGGACGCGCGTGAACGCGCTCGTCGAAGGGCTCATCGCACTCGCTCGCGAGCCCAAGTGCCCCGAGCACATGGCCGACGGCGTGCCCTGCGCGAGCGTGCACGCGAACTGCGACCAGTGTGTCGAGGTGACGCGCATGCTGGAGGGCCTCGAGGCGATGCAGCTCCAGATGCGCGGGTTCCCCGGCGCATGATCCCGGGAGGGATGCTCGAGCACGAGGTCTACGCGCTGCTGAAGGACGCGGGGTTCGACGTCCCGCGGCATTTCTTCTGGCCCGGGGAGCCGAACCAGGTCGGAAGGGCGCTGGAGGATTTCTTAGAAAGCAATACGGGCGAGGGGGACGAGGTCGTCCTCAAGGTCGCGGCTGAGCGCATCCTTCACAAGAGCGACGTCGGCGGCTATTCACTTTCGAAGAAATCCCCCTCTTCGGTCCTCTCTGCCGCGAAGAAGATCTGGGCGGACGTCTCCCGTCGGGCGCCCGATGCGGATCTCGCCGGCATCCTCGTCGTCGAGAAGCTCGTCCCCACGACCGGCACGCCCGCAGCCGAGGCGCTCTTGTCGTACCGGAACGACCCGGCGTTCGGGCCGGTGCTCGTTTTCGGGCTCGGAGGCCTTCTCACCGAGTGGTACGGCGACATCGCGCCGGGCCGGACGACCGCGATCCTCAGGCCGGGAGAGGTGAAGCAGGGCCTCCGGGCCGCGGTGGAGAAGTCTCCGGCGCTGAAGATCTTCTTCGAAGGCAACAGGGCCCGTGCGCAGGCGCCACTCGTGCTGGAAGACGTGGCGGCCCTGCTCGAATCACTTTCAAAGAACCTTCTCTTCTCCTTCTCTCCCTCGAACTCTCTCGGCAATCCGACGCTCGAAGAGCTCGAGGTCAATCCTCTGCTTCTCTGCGCCGACGGCCGGTGGGTCGCTGCGGACGGGAAAGCAAGGTTCTCTTCACGGCGCGCGACCTCGGCCGCGCGCCCCCTTGCGAAAATTTCCTCTCTCCTCGCGCCGAAGAGCGCCGCCGTCATCGGCGCGTCGGCGACCGGCGCGAACCCGGGCCGGATCATCCTGAAGAACCTCAAGCAATCCGACGGCGTGGCGTACGGCCACCTCTGGGCGGTCCACCCCAAGGAGACGTCGATCGACGGCGTGCCGTGCGTTGCGTCCGTCGCGGCCCTGCCCGGGAAGGTCGACCTCGCGGTCGTGTCCGTGCCCGCGCCCGCCGCGCCGGAGGTCGTCGCCGCGCTCGCGGACGGCAAGGCCGAGTCGATCATCCTGATCCCCGGGGGCTTCGGCGAAGCCGGACGCGGCGACCTCGAGGCCGCGCTGCGCAAGGCGCTCGCGGACGCGCACGAGCGGCCGGACGGCGGGCCGGTTCTCGTGGGCGGCAACTGCCTCGGGATCGTCTCGAAGCGCCAGTACAACACGTTCTTCCTCCCGCAGTACAAGCTGCCGTTCCACGACGCGCAGGGGGATTCCCTCGTCGCGGTGTCGCAGAGCGGCGCGTACCTCGTCTCCCTCACGAGCAACCTCGACGGGATCGTCTTCCCGCGCGCGTCCATCTCGTACGGCAACCAGATGGACCTCACGGCGGCGGACTTCCTCGAGTACTTCGCGGGCGACGCGTCGGTCCGCCTCCTCGTCTTCTACATCGAGGGCTTCGCGCCCGGCGACGGCGAGCGCTTCGTGAAGACCGCGAAGCGCGTGACGGCCGAGGGCCGGCACGTCGTCGTCTTCAAGGCGGGGCAGACCGCGCTCGGCGCCGAGGCCGCGAAGAGCCACACGGCGTCCCTGGCGGGCGATTACGCGGTTGCGCAGGCGCTCCTCGAGGGCGCGGGCGTCCAGGTCGCCCGGACGCTCGACATGTTCGAGGACTACACGAAGGTCCACACGATGCTCGGCGACCGGCCACCCGCCGGCCGCCGGATCGCGGTGCTCTCGAACGCGGGCTTCGAGTGCTCGGCCGTCCTCGACAAGCTCTACGGCCTCACGCCCGCCGTTCTCGGACCCGCGACGCTCGCGCGCCTGAAGGCTTGCCTGCCCGGAATCGCGCACGCCGCCAACCCCGTCGACGCGACGCCGATGGCGGACACGCCGGCATTCGTCGAGGCGGCGTCCGCGATGCTGGACGATCCCGCAGCCGACATGCTCCTCGTCTCGCCGATCCCGGTCACGCCCGCGCTCGACATCCTCGCGCCGGATCCGTTCGGCGCGCACTCGGAGAACCTCTTCTCGAAGGGCGCGCTCGCGCAGGAGCTTCTGCGCCTGTTCCGGGCGACAAGAAAACCCGTCGTCGTCAACGTCGACTCCGGGCGCCTCTACGACGACTTCGTGATGGTCCTCCAGCGCGGGGGCATCCCGGTGTTCCGCAAGATCGACCGCGCCTCGCGGGCGCTCGCCGCGCTCGTGCGCGCAAAATAGCTGCGCGTGAAGTCCTCAGACGACGCCCTCGACGCGGTGCCCCGTGTGGCGCTCGCGAGGCTGCCGACGCCGCTGGAGGAAATGCCCAGGCTCGCGAAGCACCTCGGCCTCGCGAAGCTCCTCGTCAAGCGCGACGACGCGACGGGACTCGCGATGGGCGGCAACAAAGCGCGCAAGCTCGAGTACGACTTCGCGCCGATCCTCGCCGGCGGCCACGACGTCGTCGTCACGATCGGCGGCGCGCAGTCGAACCACGCGGCCATGACGGCGGCCGCGGCGCGGCGGCTCGGGCTCGACATCAAGCTCGTCCTCGGCGGGCCGAACGTCACGCGCCTCGCGGGGAACATGCTCCTCGACGACATCTACGGCGCCGAGGTCCGGTACCTCGTCGACGACGACGACAACGACTCGCTCGCCGCGGCGATGGCGGCGTGGGTCGCCGAGCTGCGCCGGGAGGGTCGGCGCCCGTACGCGCTTCCGATCGGCGGCAGCACGGGTCTCGGCGCCCTCGGATACGTCCGGGCCATGCGCGAGCTTGCCGCCGAGGCGGGTCCCGGCCCCTTCCGGATCGTCACGGCCGTTGGCTCGTGCGGGACGTTCGCCGGCCTGAACCTTGGCGCCCGTCTCTTCGCGCCCCGCGCGCGCGTCGTCGGGATCAGCGTCTCGCGCACGGCGCGGCAGATCGCCGATCGAACGGCGGAGCTCGTTTCAGAGGCCGCGGCGATCCTCGGCGTCGCCCCGCCGGACCTCGGCGCGCTCGAGGTTCACGACGTGTTCCACGAGGCCTACGGCGTCGCGACGGCGTCGGGCGCCGAGGCGATCCGCGCCGCGGCGAGGCTCGAAGGGCTCCTTCTCGATCCCGTTTACACGGGCAAGTCGATGGCCGGCCTCTTCGCGCTCGCGCGCTCGGGCGCGCTCGATCCCGGCATCCCCGTCGTCTTCCTCCACACGGGCGGCCTGCCGATCCTCTTCGCCGTGGACCTTCCGGAGGAGCACGCGTGAGGCGCGCCCCTCTCATCCCCGCCCTCCTGCTCGCCTGCGCCTCCGCCGTTTCGGCCGCCCGCTTCGCGGGCGCCGATGAGATTCCTTCGAAGGAGTCTTTCGGGGCACTTTCCGATCCGGACCCGGCCGTCCGCGAACGCGCGGCGATTGCACTCGGCGCGGGCGGATCGGCGGCGATCGAGCCGCTCGTCGTCTCTCTCGGGGACTCGGACGCGTTCGTCGCGGGCGCGGCGATCGCGTCCCTGGCGCGGATCGGCGAGAAGAGCGTCCCGGCGCTCGTCACGGCGCTCGGCGCTCCGACCGCGGCGGTCCGCGCGGGCGCGGCGATCGCGCTCGCGAAGATCGGCGCCCCTTCGCGCCCTGCGTCGCCGGCGCTCGTCCGCGCGCTCTCGGACGAGGACGCGTACGTCCGCTGGTGCGTCGCGAACGCCCTCGGCGCCGCGGGCGGCGCCCCGACACCCGTCCTCACCGCGCTCCGCGAGTCCCTGCACGACGCGGACGAGGACGTGAGACGCGGCGCCGCGCTCGCGCTCGAGCGGCTCGACCCCGCGGCCTGGCGCCGCGCCCCGTCGTGGGACGCGACGGTCTCCACGATCGAGACGCTCGTGCCGCTCCTGATGAAGGAGCAGCACGTGCCCGGCGTGTCGATCGCGCTCGTGAGAGGCCGGCGCGTCGCGTGGTCCCGTTCGTGGGGCGTCGCCGACGCGGCGACGAAGGCGCCCGTCACGGACGCGACGCTCTTCGAGGCGGCGTCGATGACGAAGCCCGTCTTCGCGGCCACCGTCCTGAAGCTCGCCGAGGAGGGCCGGCTCGACCTCGACGTTGCCATTCCGGATGCGGGAACTCTCCCTTCTCAGCCGGAGCGCCTCCGGATCACCCCGCGGATGGTCCTGTCGCACACGTCCGGCCTCCCGAACTGGAGGAAGGGCGGCGAAGAGAGGGACGGGCCGCTGCCCGTCGTCGCAGAACCCGGCTCGCGCTTCGGGTACTCCGGCGAGGCGATGTTCGCGCTGCAGCGGCTCGTCGAGAGGGCGGCCGGCGAGCCGATCGAGACGTACGCGCGGCGGACGCTGTTCGTCCCGCTCGGGATGGAGGGGACGTCGTACGTCTGGACGCCGGATCTCGACGCACGCCTCGCGACCGGGCACAGGGAAAACGGGACGCGCCTCGAAAGGGCGCGCTACCGCCACGCGAATGCGGCGTACACGCTCGTCACGACGGCGTCGGACTACGCGCGCTTTCTCGCGGCGCTCCTCGATCCCGCGGGCGCCGCGCCGCACGGGCTCTCCGCGGCATCCGTCACGGCGATGCTGAAGCACCAGGTCCGCGCGGATGCGCGCGACCCGATCGAGCGCCCGGGCCGCGCGAAAGGGCGCGAGGTTTACTGGGGGCTAGGCTGGGGCCTCAACACGACGGCCGATGGCGACGTCGTGTACCACAGCGGCGCGAACCGCACGGGCTTCCGCTCGTACTGCCAGTTCTCTCCCGAGTGGGGCACGGGGATCGTCATCCTCACGAACGGCCTCGGCGGCGGCGAGCTCTGGACGCGCCTGATCGCCGCCGTCGGCGACCTGTAGGGCGGGGCTCCCTGATTCATCTGCTTCGTTCGGGCGCCGGCGGCGCCGGACTAAGATTCGGTCTCGGAGGCCGCCCGTGAGCCAGGGAAACCAGCCCGTCGTCGCGATGCTCAGTCCCGCCGAAATGGAGCTGATCCGCCTGCTCCGCGATCCTTCCACGTCCCCGGTCCGCGCGCGCGTCAAGACGGTCGTCGAAGGCCTCCTCATGGCCGCCAAGGAGCCGTTCTGCCCCGAGAAGCCGTGCCCGCAGTCGCCCGGGGAGTGCGACCGCTGCTCGCAGACGCTGCGCGTTCTCGAGGGCCTCGAGGCGATGGAGCAGCAGATCAAGGGCCTGCCCGGCGCCTGACCTCCCGCCCGGCCGCGGCGCTCGCCTGAGGTAACCTCCGTCCTTCCGGGACTGGAGGCCTCCGTGCGACATGCGTTCCTCCTCGTCACCCTCTGCGCCATGACGACCGCCACCCCCTCCGCCCTCGCCGAGACGGCGCTGCCTGCGCCGGTTCCGCCCGTGGCGAAGCAGGTGGAGAAGGTCCACCTCCTGCACGGCGATCCGCGGCCCGACCCGTACTTCTGGCTGCGGGACAAGCCAAACCCCGAGGTCGCGGCGTACCTCGAGGCCGAGAACGCGTACGCCTCTCAGGTCATGGGGCCGACGGAGCCTCTCCAGAAGTCTCTGTACGACGAAATGCTCGCGCACGTGAAGGAGACGGACCTGTCCGTCCCGTACCGCGACGGCGCGTTCCTCTACTACTACCGGACCGAGAAGGGGAAGCAGTACCGCATCCACTGCCGCAAGCCGTTTCCGGACGGCGCCGAGCAGGTCCTCCTCGACCTGAACGCACTCGCCACGGGAAAGAAGTTCATGTCGCTCGGGGCGTTCCGGCCCTCGGACGACGGAAGCCTTCTCGCGTACTCGACCGACGAAACGGGCTTCCGCCAGTACACGCTCGCCGTGAAGGACCTGAAGACCGGCGCGCTGCTGCCCGAGCGGATGGAACGAGTCACAAGCGTCGCGTGGGCGGCCGACGGGAAGACGCTCTTCTACACGGTCGAGGACGAGACGACGAAGCGCTCGCACCTCGTCTTCCGCCACAGGGTCGGGACGCCCGCGTCCGCCGACGCGCCGCTCTACGAGGAGAAGGACGAGCGGTTCGGGGTCCACGTCGGCCGCACGCGGAGCGGCGCGTGGCTCGTCCTGGAGTGCTCGAGCCACACGACGTCCGAGGCGCGCGTTCTCCGGGCCGACGCGCCCGAGGGAGCGTGGACTCTCGTCGCCCCGCGCGAGCAGGACCACGAGTACGACGTCGACCACCGGGGCGACCTCTTCTACATCCGGACGAACTCCGGCGGACGGAACTTCCGCCTCGTGACGGCGCCCGTCGCCTCGCCCGGCCGCGAGAACTGGAAGGAGATCGTCCCGCACCGTCCCGACGTCATGCTCTCCGGGATCGACCTCTTCAAGGACTACCTCGTCCTCGACGAGCGGGCGAACGGCCTCCCGCGCTTTACGGTCCGGAGCTTCGCGACCGGGGAGTCCCACGCCGTGTCGTTCCCCGAGCCCGTCTACACGGTGAGCCCGGAAACGAACCGCGTCTTCGACACGAAGGTCTTCCGGTACGGCTATCAATCGTTCGTGACGCCGCAGTCCGTTTTCGACTACGACATGGACGCGCGCAAGGCGACGCTCCTCAAGGAGTTCGAGGTTCCTCTCTACGACCGGACGCAGTACTCCTCGGCGCGCCTCTGGGCCACGGCGCCGGACGGGACGAAGATCCCGCTCTCGGTCGTATGGCGCTCGAAGACCGCGGACGGAAAGGCCCGGACGCTGAAGGACGGGCCGTTCCCGACACTCCTCTACGGCTACGGCTCGTACGGCATCCCGATCGGAGTTTCGTTCCGCGCGGACCGGCTCCCGCTCCTCGACCGGGGCTTCCTCTACGTGATCGCGCACATCCGCGGCGGCGGCGAGATGGGGAAGGCCTGGCACGACGCCGGGCGGATGAAGAACAAGCGAAACACGTTCACGGACTTCGTGTCGTCGGCCGAGTACCTCGTCGCCGAGAGAATCACGGCGAAGGACCGCCTCGCGATCGAGGGCGGGAGCGCAGGCGGCCTCCTCATGGGCGCCGTCGTGAACATGCGGCCGGACCTCTTCGCGGCCGTCATCGCGCACGTGCCGTTCGTGGACGTCCTGAACACGATGAGCGACCCGACGCTGCCGCTCACGGTCGGCGAGTACGAGGAGTGGGGCAACCCGGCGAAGAAGGACGAATACGATTACATCCGGACGTACTGCCCTTACACGAACCTCAAGAGGGGCGCGTACCCGGCGATGCTCGTCAAGACGTCGTTCAACGACAGCCAGGTCTTCTACCACGAGCCCGCAAAGTACGTCGCGCGCCTGCGCACGCTGAAGACGGATCAGAACCCGCTCCTCCTCAAGACGAACATGGCGGCGGGACACGGCGGCGCGTCGGGGCGGTACGACTACCTCCACGAGATCGCGCTCGACGAGGCTTTCCTCCTGACGCGGCTCGGCGTCGCCCGGTAGGGAGCGGGCGCCGGGCGTGGATGCGCGGGAGGCGGGCCGGAGCCCGGCGCTCCGGAGCGCGGCGACGCTCGCCGGGCTCGCGGCGATCCTCGCCGTCTTCGTCCTCGTCAGGCTCCCGCTCCTGACGAAGGGCGCCTCCGTGCGCGGCTGGAACGGGGACAGCGCGATCTACGGCCTCATGGCGAAGAAGATCCACGACGGCCGCGGCTTCGACGTCTTCTTCTGGGGCCAGAACTACATGGGCCCGCTCACGCCCGCTCTCGCCGCGGGCATCCGCAAGGCAGTTCTGGATCCGGCCGGCATCGGCGAGGAGGGCGGCCCGATCTCCCTGCGCCTCGCGAGCATGGGCGAGATCGCATTCGGGATCTCCCTCTTCTGCCTCGGTCTCGCGCGTCTCTTCGGATGGCCGGTCGCCACGGCGGCCGGGCTCTGGATGGCGATCGGCCCGCCGTGGTTCGTCCGCCTCTCGGCCCTCTACGGGAGCGAGCTCGGGCCCGAGATGGCGTTCGCGATCGGGTCGATCCTCTTCTTCCTCGCGGCCGGCGCGCTCACGAGGGAGCGCCCCATCCTCCTCCGTCCCGCGGGCCTCGTCGCGCTCGGGCTCCTCGGCGGGGTCGGCTGGTGGATGAACCAGACGGTCGTCTTCGTCCTCGTGCCCGCTTTCGCGCTCGCGTTCCTGCGCGCCGGGCCCTTCGGCGCCGCGCGGGTCCTCGCGGGCGCGGCGCTCGGGTACCTGCCGGTCTGGCTCGGCCGGGCGCTCGACTGGTACCCGCCCGCCGCCGGCCCCGTCCTGCCTCCGTTGCGCCTCGGGCAGGCGCCGGAGCGTCTCGTCGACTTCGCCGGAGTCCGGCTCTGGAACGTGGTCGGCCTCGAGGGGCTCGCGCCGCCCTGGGTTCTCGGCGCGGCGGGCCTCGGCCTCGCGGCCGTGATCGTCGCTTCCGCGCTCCGCGCCCCGGAGGCGCAGGCCGGCGCGCGGCCGGCGCCCGGGGCGCTGCCCTTCGTCGGGCTCGTCGCGGGACTCGGCGCGGCGATGTTCGTCCTCCTCGACGTCAACCGTTCTCAGGCGCGGTACGTCGCCCCGGCCCTTCCCGCCCTGCTCGCAATCCTCGTCGCCGCGCTCGCACAGGCGGGGCGGCTCCTCCGCAGGCGGCTTCCATCCGCCGCCGTCGCGCTCGCGGGCGTGGGCCTCGCGTGCGCTCTCGCCGTCTTTCTCGCGCGGAACGCCCGGGCCGCCGTCGCGCTCGTGCTCCGCGCGCCGGACCGGAGCGCGACGCTGCGGACGATCCTCGACGAGGGCTACGCCGTCTGCCACGCGGGATACGACGCGGCCTACACGCTCCAGTTTCTGAGCGACGAGCGCGTCCGGTTCGTCCCGTACCACGGCCCTGACCGCAACCGGGCGCTCTCCGCCGAGCTGCGCGCCCTGCCCGGACCGCAGTGCCTCGTCACGAGCGACGGCCTCGTGCGCCGCTGGCTGCCTTCGGACGCCGCGACGGAAGGGAGCCCGGCGCGACGCCCGGAGCCGCGTTGAGACGGCCGGCAGCTGTTCTGCGACCAGGCCCATGAGCGAAGACAACGCGAACGTCCCGGTCATCCCTCCGGTTCTGTTCGGCGCCGGGATCGGCGCCGGTTATCTCCTGCGGTGGCTCGTCCCCGTCCGGCTCGTGCCGCCGCGCTGCGAGAGCGAGGCCGCGATGCTCGGTTCGGCTCT
>DATKLW010000138.1:0-33235 GCA_035542215.1 Thermoanaerobaculia bacterium
TGGCTCCCGACGTCGGCTGCTGCCGACTGCGTCAGGAACCAGCTCTGTCGCGTGAGCGGGTTGCTCCGGTAGGCGATGTCGATGGCCTCGTAGAGCGAGATCGTCCGGTTCGCGAGCTTTGACGGCTCCATGTCCGGAGGCGGCGGCGCCGGCGTCGGGACCGGGGGAGCCGCGCCGGCGGGAGGAGACCAGCGGGTCTCGGGCGCTTTCGGCGCGTCGGTTGTCGAGGCGCAGCCCCCGCACACCGCGGCAGCGAGAACGAAGGCGGAGAGGGGCGAGACCCGCGGCACGCCGGGATTATGCCTACGCACTCCCGGTGAGACGGAGCTTCGTTCTGGCTAAGATCCGGGGATGCGCCGGATCCTCGCCCTCGGAGCCGCGGTTCTCGCGGCCGGCTGCGGCGCGACGAGGCCCGCGCCGACACTGGACGACTACGCGCACGGCGTGTCGACTCCGGTCGGAGAGATCGCCGAGTATTTCTTCGAAAAGGAAATGGGGAGAGGCGGCCCTGCCGTCGCGCCTGCGGCCTTGGGCAACGGCGAAGGTGCGGGCTCGCTGGCCGAGCTCTCGCGCCGGTGGCGGGGCTCCTGCGCCGCCCGCTGCACATCGGCCTTCCGGATCATCGACCTTCAGAAGAAATCCTCTTCGGATCTCGCCGTCCGTCTCGAGGTCCGCCTCGAGGGGCTCTCGGCGCCCGGGAATCCCGAGCGTGTCGCGGTCCTCGCCGCATTCGATCTGGATTTCCGGCGCCCGTCGGACGCCGCGGCCTGGACGCTACTCGCCTCGCGCGCCGTCGGCGGGCCCGCCGCGATCCAGCACGGCCGGCCCCACCTTTTCGAGGAGGCGGCCGCGCGCGGGCTCGTCGCCGTCCACGACCCGGTCGACCCCATCGAGCGCACGAATCTCTGCGTCCCGGCGACGCACCACCAGGCCGGGATCCTTCTCGCGGACGTCGACGGGGACGGATCCGTCGACGTGATCGTCCCGAACAGGCGCCCGAAGCTCTTCCTGAACGACGGGACCGGCCACTTCCGCGACGCGACGGCCGGGTCGGGGCTCGATCTCCTCCCGGACATGGAAGCCGCGGGCGCGGTCGCGGCCGACCTCGACGGCGACGGGCTGCCCGAGCTCTTCCTCTCGAACCACGTGTCGCCGTCGCGGCTCCTCAAGAACCTCGGCCATGGGAAGTTTCGCGACGTGACCGCCGAGTGGGGCCTCGCAGGCCTTTCGGCGCCGTTCACGTCCGCCGTGTTCTTCGACGCGGACGGCGACGGCCGCGTGGACCTCTTCGTCGGCTGCTACGGCGACGCCCGGACGACGGGCCCGGCGTACGACGGCCTCAACGGCCTCGGCGACCGCTTCTTCCGGAACGTCGGGCGGGACGGCCACCCCTTCTTCGTGGACGAGACGGCGGTCTCCGGCCTCGGCGACACGGGCTGGGCCCTCGCGGCGTCCGTCTGCGACGTCGACGACGACGGCCGCGACGACCTCTACGTCGCGAACGATTTCGGGAAGCACGCGTTCTTCCAGAATCGCTCGACGCCCGGCCATCCGCGGTTCGTGAACGTCGCGAAGGAGGCCGGCGTCGAGGACGAGGGATACGGGATGGGTGTCGCCTGGGGAGATTTCGACGGCGACGGCCGGTGGGACCTTCACGTGTCGGACTACTGGACTCCGTATCGCTGGATCCTCCACGACGCGCGCTGGCCGATGCCCGCCCTGCCCGGCGCGTTTCTCGCGCGGCCGTTCATGGCGAAGAAGATGTTCCGCCGCTCCCGCGGCGACGGGCTCTTCCGGAACCTGGGCGGGATGAAGTTCGAGCGGGTCTCCGAGCAGGCGGGCGTCGCGGACGGCGGCTGGGCGTGGGGAGCGGAGTTCGCCGACCTCGACGGGAAGGGACGCGAGGACCTCGTCGTCGTGAACGGAATGTTCCGCGCGACGACCGGGGTGGACGACGAGGTCGGGTTCTGGAACGCCATGGGCCGCGAGGGCGTGAACTTCCACGACGGGATCTGGGGCGGGATCGACTTCGGCGTGAACGGGATGGCCTCGCGGACGCCGAAGAAACTCTTCTGGAACAGGGGAGACGGAACGTTCGACGAGCGCGCGTACGTCGAGGGGTTCGACACGCGCGACGACACGCGCGGCCTCGCCTATGCGGACCTCGACGGCGACGGCGCGCCGGAGATCGTCCTTTCCTGCTTCCGCGGGCCCGTGCTCCTGTACGCGAACCGCTGGAAGGGAGCAGGCGGGGGTCGCCTCGTCCTTCGGCTCTCGACGCCGACGGGCTTCAATCGCGACGCGCTCGGGGCCGTCGTCCGGCTCTGGGCGGGCGGAAGAGTCCAGCTTCGCGAGGTTCGGGCGGGCTCGTCGTATCTCTCCCAGTCTTCCCACGACCTCCTCTTCGGGCTCGGCACGAACGAAAAGGCCGACCGCATCGAGATCCGCTGGCCGGATGGGAAGCGGCAGGAGATCCACGACGTGCCGGCGGGCGTGCTCGTGACGCTTGCCGAGGGAGAGGAAGAGAAGAGAGATTTGCTTGGAAGGTGAACAGGGCGGATCGAGGCAATAATCACCTTCGATGAAGGCTCTCTTCGAACTGAATTCCGCGCTCCGGCCCGTCGCCGTCTGCGCCGCCCTGGCCGTCGCTCCTCTTTCCTTCGCAGAAAATCCCCCTCTTCGGTTCTCTTCGGAGCAGGCATCCAGAATCCTGTCGCTCCGGAACGTCGGCCTCGCGCAGCTCGAGGAGGACAAGCCGAAGGAGGCGCGCGCGACGTTCGCGAAGCTCGCGGACCTCGTGCCGGGCGAGGCGCTGCCGCTCGCGGACGGCGCCGTCGCGGCGCTGCGCGAGAAGGACCTGGCGGGCGCCGAAGCGCTCCTCGCGAAGGCGGGGGATCGCGCGGACGTCTGGGCGATACGCGCCGCTCTCGAGAACGAGCGCAACCGGCCCGCCGCCGTTCGCGCCGACCTCGAGAAGGCCGCCGCCCTCGACCCGCGAGACCTCGAGTCGCGCTGGCGGTACGCCCGCAGCGTCGAGGGCGACCCCGCGGCGGGAGACGCCGAGAAGGCCAAGCGCCGGGCGTACCTGGCCGAGATCGCGCAGCGCTCTCCGGCGAACCTGCCGGCGCGCCTCAAGCTGCTGCTCATCGAGGTCGAGGCCGGAGAGACGGCCGCGGCGAAAAAAACGCTCGGCGAGCTCGAGCCGCTCGTGTCGGACGGCGACGCGCGGGTCCGGCAGTTTCTCGGCGAGGCGCGCGACGCGCTCGGCAAAGGCGACCTCAAGGCGGCCAGCGTCAAGGTCCGCGTCCTGGAGAACGTCCAGCGCGTCACGCCGCGCTACCAGCAGTCTCTCGGCGAGGTCTTCACGCAGGTCATCGGCCTGCCCGTCGAGAGATTTTCTTCGAAGTTGGAAGAGAGCCTGCGCGCGGGAGCGGGGAATGCCGTTCCGGTCTCACTCCGCGCTCCGGTCCTGTCCGAAGAGGACCTCGGGAAACTCCTTAGAAAGGTGGACCTGGCGAACTCCGGCACGGCTTCTCTTTATGCGATTCCCGCTCCCTTCGCCGCCGCCGTGTTCTTCGACTACGACCTCGACGGCGACCTCGACGTCTACCTCGACGGCGGGAGCAAGCCCGACCAGCTCCTCCGCAACAACCTCGACGGCACGTTCACGGACGTGACTGCGCGGACGGGTGACGCGGCGTTCCATTCGAAGAAGGCCGTCGCGTCCGACGTCGACCGCGACGGAGACCTCGACCTCGTGGCGATCGACGCGAAAGGCGAGCTCGTCCTGCGGCTGAACCTGCGCCAGGGCGTCTTCCGGACGGTTCCGCTCCACGTCTCCGGCGTCGCGGACTTCGCCGTGGAGGACGTGAACGGGGACGGGATCCCGGACATCGTCGTCGCGACGACTCATGGGTTACACCTTCTCATCGGCAAGGGAGATGGGAGTTTCTTGGAAGGCGCGGGGAGTGGCCTCGACTCTGCAGGTGCCCCGGCCGCGATGCGAGCCGTCGCGCTGGCGGATTTCGACAACGACGGTTTCCCGGACGTCGTCGCGGCCTCCGAGAAGGGCGATCTCCACGCGTATCGGAACGTCGGCAACGGCAAGTTCACGGAGTGGGCGGTCTTCTCTTCACCTTCTAAGAAATCCTCGTTCTCTTCGAACCTCGCCAGCATCGACGCCCTCCTCGCGTACGACGTCGACAAGGACGGTGATCTCGACCTCCTCGTCTCGGCCGGGGGAAGAACGTTCGCGCTGATCAACGACGGCGGGAACGCGAACGGCTGGCTCACGGTCGTGCTCGAGGGCCTCCCGACCGGCTCGGGCAAGGTGAACCGCGCGGGCGTCGGAAGCCTCGTCGAGGTGAAGGCGGGGAACCTCGTCGTGACGCGCACGGCAGGGCTGTGGCCGACGCTCGTCGGTCTCGGCGCGCGGACGAAGGCGGACGTCGTGCGCGCCACGTGGACGAACGGCGTGCCGCAGAACGTCTTCGACCAGCGGGCGAAGTCCGTCGTGAAGGAAGTCCAGCTGCTCAAGGGCTCGTGCCCGTTCGTTTACGCCCAAAACGGCGGGACGGGCGTCTGGAGCTTCGTGTCGGACGCGCTCGGGCGCGCGCCTCTCGGCCTCCTCTATGACGGCGTCCACCTCGCGGGCGCCGATTCGCGCGAGTGGCTGCTCGTGCCGCCGGGGATGCTCGCGCCGACGGCGGACGGACGCCTCCTCCTCGACTACACGGAAGAGCTCTGGGAGGCCGCATATCTCGACGAAGTCTCGCTCATGGCCGTCGACCACCCGGCGGGCACGTCCGTCGTCCCGAACGAACGGATGGTCCCCGGCGCGACCGACAGGAAACTCTTCACCGTGGCGAAGCCGCGTCCCGTGCGCGCGGCGTGGTCCGACGCGTCGGGCCGTCTCGAGGACGTGACGGAACGCCTCGCTCGCGCGGACCGGGTCTACGTCGACCCGGGCGCCGAGACGGCGTACCAGGGCGTGCGCCGGGAGCACGCGCTCGTCCTCGATCTCGGTCCCGTCGCGAAGGACAGCCGCGTCGTTCTCTTCCTGAACGGCTGGATCTTCTACACGGACACGTCCATCAACGTCTCGCTCTCGCAGCGGAAGGATCTCTCGCACTTCCCGCCCGTGCTCGAGGTCCCCGACGGGCAGGGCGGCTGGAAGGTCGCGATCGAATCGTTCGGGTTCCCGGCCGGAAAGACGAAGACGATGCCCGTGGACCTGACGGGTCTCCTCGACCCCGCGGATCCGCGCGTCAGGATCCGGACCACGATGGCGGTCTTCTGGGACGAGGCGTACGTGACGGTGGACGATCCCGCGGTGGACGTCGTCACGACCCTTCTCCATCCCGCGAAGGCGACGCTCGTAGAGCGCGGGTTCTCGCGGCGGTTCCGCGAGACGCCGAGCGGCCCCGAGGTCTTCGACCACGGGGACGTGAGCGCCGCTCCCGCCTGGGAGGACGTGCCCGGGAAGGTCACGCGCCTCGGCGACGTGACGGACATCCTCGCGCAGACCGACGACCGCTGGGTCGTCTTCAAGGGCGGCGACGCGATCCGCATCGAGTACGACGCGGCGAAGCTCCCGCCGCTGCCGGCGGGCCGGGTCCGTGACTTCGTCGTCGTGTCGGACGGCTGGGACAAGGACTTCGACAAGAACACCGTGACCGGCCAGTCCTACGGCCCGTGGCCGTTCCACGCGATGTCGGCGTACCCGTACCAGGCGACGGAGCATCACCCCGACCCGAAGTTCCTCGAGGAGACGCTCACGCGCGAGGTCGGCCCGGCGGCGTTCCGGAAGGCGCTGGGGGAGAAATAGGTTTGCTCCCTCTCTCCAGTCTCGCCTCGTCGCGACGAGCTACAGTGGGGCCCGGGTGACGCGGTCTTTGCTTAGAAGGGTGAGTGGGCTTCTCGCAGCCGGACTGGCCGCGCTTCTCCTGTGGCCGCTGCCCTCTTACCCATTCGAAGAAAAATATCCTGGTTCCCCGTCTTCGCCGATCCGCTTCACCGACGTGACCAAGGCGTCCGGCGTGAAGTTCAAGTTCGATCCGGACCTGCGCCGCGGCCGGAACCTCGCGACGATGGGCGGCGGCGTCGCGATGGGGGACTTCGACGGCGACGGGTTCCTCGACCTCTTCTTCACGGGCACGGCGGCGAGCGGGAAGAAGCCCGAGGCCGGGCCCTGCGGCGTGTTGTTTCGGAACAAGGGGGACGGCACGTTCGAGGACGTGACCGCCCGGTCGGGCATCCGCTCCTGCGGCTGGAGGATGGGGGCCTACTGGGTCGATCTCGACGGCGAGGGGCGGCCCGACCTCGTCGTGACCGGCGTCGGCAGGACCGAGATCTGGAAGAACCTCGGCAACGGGACGTTCCGGGACGTGGCCGCCGAACGCGGTCTCGTCGCGCCCGGGTACGCGATCGGCCTCGCGGCCGGCGACGTGAACGGAGACGGACGCGTGGATCTTTACGTCGTCGGCTACCTGGACACGGATTACGCGAAGGAGAACTCGTTCGGGCAGTTCGACGTCCGGGTCCCGGAGGACTACCAGGGCCAGGAGGCGAAGCTGAACGTCCAGGGCCCCGACGGAAGGTTCGTCGAGCACGCGCAAGAGGCCGGCGTCTCCAACGCGAACGGGCGCGGCCTCTCGGCGGTCTTCTTCGACTTCGACGGCGACGGGAAGCCCGACCTCTACGTCGCGAACGACCGGATGACGAACGTCCTGTACCGCAACAGGGGCGACGGCACGTTCGAGGACGTGACCGTCGAGACCGGATCGGGTCAGCGCGACCACAAGGAAGCCCGCGCCGGGATGGGGATCGCGATCGGAGACGTCGACGGCGACGGGCGCCCGGACATTCTCGTGACGAACTTCTCGGGCGAGCCGAAGACGCTCTACCGGAACGTGGAAGGCGCCCTGTTCGACGAGGCGACCGAGTCGTCCGGCGTCGAGCGGCCTTCGCTCCCGTACGTTCAGTGGGGAACCGACCTCGTCGATCTGGACGACGACGGCCGCCCCGACCTCGTGATGGTCTCGGGGCACCTCATCCCGAAGCTCATCATGACGATCGCGAGGCTTTTCGGGAACGGCAAGAGCCTCGGGCCGTACTCGATGGGGGACCGCCACTACCGGCAGCCGCCCGTCCTCTATCGAAACGCGGGCGGCGGGCGGTTCGAAGACGCGACGGCTTCCTCGGGCGACCTCGGCGCCCTGCGCCTCGCCGCGCGGGGGCTGGCAGCCGGAGACCTCGACGGCGACGGCCGGATCGACCTCGCGATCGCGGCAGTCTCGGGAGGCGCCCGCGTGTTGCGCAACGCGACGGCCCCGTCGGGGCACGCCCTCGAGATCCTGCCCGTCGCAGGCGCCGACAGACGCACCGTCCTCGGCACGAAGGTGATCGTGACGGCCGGCGGAGCGCGGCAGGTCCAGGAGTTCATCCTGCGGCCGTCGTACGCGTCCGGGGCGTGGGTCCCGCTTCATTTCGGCCTCGGCGCGGCGGAGACGGCCACCGTCGAGGTGATCCCCCCGGGGGCGACCGCGCCCGCGGCGAGGTTCGAGAACGTCGCGGCCGGACGGCTCTACACGCTGAGGGACGGCGTCCTCGTCGAGCGCCGCGCCTTCCGGCGTTGAACGCACCCCGCGTTTACGCACTTCACAAGCCGCGAGGCGTCGTGTGCTCCACGGCCGCGGAGGACGGGGCGGTGCCCGTCTTCGACCTCCTTCCGCCGGAGTTCCGCGGCTGGTTCGCGGTCGGGCGCCTCGACAAGGACTCCGAGGGGCTCCTCCTCTTCTCGGACGACGCGGCCTTCGCCCAGCGCCTCATGGATCCCGGCGGCGTCGCGAAGACGTACGAAGTCGTCGTCGAGGGCTTCCCGGACGACGAGGCGCTCGCCTCGATGCGCTCGGGCGGCTCGGAAATGGACGGCCGTGTCCTCCTGCCGGTCGAGGTCGAGCGTCTCGGCAAGGCTCCGCGCGGCGGCACGCGCTTCCGCGTCGTCCTCCACGAGGGCGTCAACCGTCAGATCCGGCGCCTCTTCCGCGCGGCGGGGCACAAGGTGCGGCGTCTGAGGCGCGTGGCGATCGGTCCGGTCGAGCTCGGGCAAATGGGAGCCGGGGAGGGGAGAGAGATTTCTGCGAGTGAAAGAGAGCTGCTGCAGGCGGCACTCGCGGCCCGCGGCGGGCCCGGCAGCGGCCCGCGCAAGATGGGGCGCCGCAACTCGAAACGCTGAAACTCTCCCCGGTGTCTCCCGTATTCACCTTCTAAGAAAGACGGCTTCGCCTGAAGGGAGACATCGCATGAAACGCTCAACCCTGCGAAATCTCGTGGTCGTCCCTGTCTTCGTGGCGTTCGTCCCTGCCGCGAACGCCCAGATGCAGCTCAAGCTCCCCGACGCGAGCCCGGCGGCCACCGTTACGCAGGCGGTCGGCCTCGCCGAGTTCACGGTGTCCTACCACCGGCCGGCGGTGAACAAGAGGGAGGTCTGGGGCAAGCTCGTCCCGTACGGAGAGGTCTGGCGGGCCGGTGCGAACGAGAACACGACGCTCACGGCGTCGACGCCCTTCACGTTCGGAGGCAAGGCTCTGCCGGCGGGGACGTACGGGGTTCACGTGCTGCCCAGGGCGGACGAGTGGACGTTCATCCTGAGCAAGGAGTCGCGGGCCTGGGGAAGCTTCAGTTACGACGAGAAGGAAGACGTGGCCCGGGTGGCGGCACATCCAGCGGCGGCCGACTTCACGGAACGTCTCACGTGGTCGTTCGACGACCCGACGAACGACGGGACGGCCGTGACCCTCCATTGGGAGAAGCTCCGGGCTTCCGTCCCGATCGGCGTCGACGCGAAGGCCGTCACGCTCGCGGAAATACGCGAGCAGCTCCGGGGCCTCCCGCGCTTCGGCTGGCAGGGCTGGAACCAGGCCGCCGGCTGGTGCCTCAGGAACAAGACGAACCTCGACGAGGCGGCGAAATGGGCGGACCGCTCGATCTCGATGACGCCGACGTACCAGAACCTCCGGACGAAGGCGGGCCTCCTGGAGCTCAAGGGCGACAAGGAAGGCGCCGAAGCGGCGCGGGCGAAGGCCCAGACGCTCGCGACCGAGGCGGACATCAACAACCAGGGTTACACGCTTCTCGGGGAAGGGAAGACGGACGAAGCGGTCGCCGTGTTCCGGAAGAACGCGGCCGACCATCCCGGGAGCTGGAACGTATGGGACAGCCTCGGGGAGGGCCTCGAGAAGAAGGGCGACCGGGCGGGCGCCGCGGAGAACTATCGCAAGGCGCTCGCGATGGCTCCCGACGACCAGAAGAAGCGCATCACGGACACGCTCGAGCGGCTCAAATAGCGCGCGCGGCCTCGTCGGCGAGAACCTGCATCGCGCGGGCCTCGTAGACGTGGATCCCGGGCGGCGCGTCGCCTGCAACGGCGAGCATGGCCTTCGCGACGACGTCCGCCCGGATCGGCCGGTAGCGGCGCGCCGGACCGAGCATCGCGAACGAGACGAGGCGTGCGGCCAGGATGCCGAACGCCTCTCCCGGACGCCGCTCGCGGCGGTGGCCGACGAGGAAGGACGGCCGGAAGATCTGGAACCCCTTGAACGGGAGGAAACGGATCATCTGCTCCGCTTCGCCCTTGCACCGGAGATAGAAGTTCCCCGACTTCGGGTTCGCGCCGACGGAGCTCACGAACAGGAACTGGGACGAGCCGGCGCGAACGGAGACCTCGGCGAGCTTCGCGACGTACTCGACGTCCACCCGCCGGAACGCTTCCGGCGAGCCCGCTTTTCGGATCGTCGTTCCGAGGCAGCAGAAGACGTCGTCGGCCCGGGGGAACGCGGACATGCGGCCCAGCCGCTCGTAGTCGACCGTGCGCTGCTCGAGCTTCTTGTGCGTGATGTTGATCGGGCCGCGCACGAGCGCGACGACGCGGTCGTGCACCGCGCCCGCGAGCAGCCGCCGCAGGACGCGCTCGCCGACGAGCCCCGAGGCTCCCGCCACGATCGCCGAACGCATGAGAGTGGCGCCATCATAAGCGAGAATGCGTCCCGTGCAGTCCGTCGAGACGATCCTGACGCTTCTCGGCCTGACGACCGCGCTCGCGTTCGTCGCCCACAAGGCGAAGGTGCCGTACCCGATCCTCCTCGTGGTGGGCGGGATGGGCCTCGCGTTCGTGCCCGGCCTGCCGGCCGTCTCGCTGGACCCGCAACTCGTCTTCCTGTTCTTCCTCCCTCCGATCCTCTACGCGGCGGGCTACTTCACGTCGTGGAGGGACTTCCGCTCGAACATCGTCTCGATCACGCTCCTCGCGGTCGGCCTCGTCGTCGCGACGACTCTCGCGGTGGCCGCCGTCGTCGTGGCGCTCGTGCCGGGAGTGCCGTGGCCGGCCGCGCTCGTCCTGGGCGCGATCGTCTCGCCGCCCGACGCCGTCGCCGCGACCGCGATCGCGCAGCGCGTGCGCCTCCCGCGGCAGATCGTCACGATCCTCGAGGGCGAGAGCCTCGTGAACGACGCGACGGGCCTCGTCCTCCTGAAGTTCGCGAGCGCCGCGATCGTGACGGGCCACCTCGCCGTCCTCCCGGGCATCGCGGAATTCTGCATCATGGTCGTCGGCGGGATCGCCGTCGGCCTCGCGCTCGGCTGGCTGTTCGCGCAGTCGCAGCGCTTCCTCGACGACACGATCCTCATGACGACGGCGTCGCTCCTCGTCTCGTTCGTGATTTACATCGCGGCCGAGCACGTCCACGTCTCCGGCGTCCTCGCGACCGTGACCGCGGGCGTCGTCCAGGGGCGCTACGTGCCGCGGATCCTGTCCTCGAAGGTGCGGATCGAGAGCACGACCGTCTGGGCGACGGTCATCTTCCTCCTCAACGCGCTCGTCTTCGTCCTGATCGGGCTCCAGCTTCCGGTGGTCCTCAGAACCCTCGACTGGCCGTGGCCGGTCGTCGTGGACGGGATCTTCGCGACGTTCGGAACGATGGTCGTCGTGCGGCTCGTCTGGATGTTCCCGGGCGCGTATCTCCCGCGGCTCCTGTTCCCGAAATACCGCGCCCGGCACCCGTATCCGCCCTGGCAGGCCGTGGCCGTCGTCGGGTGGGCGGGGATGCGGGGCGTCGTGTCGCTCGCGGCGGCTCTGTCGCTGCCGCTCCTCCTCGCGGACGGGCGGCCCTTTCCGGCCCGCAGCCTCATCATCTTCATCACGTTTGCGGTCATTCTCGGGACGCTCGTCTTTCAGGGGCTCACGCTCGCGCCGCTCGTGAGCTGGCTGCGCGTCGAAGAAGACCGCTCCGGCGCCGTGGAAGAACATGGCGCGCGGCTCGCGCTCGCGGAAGCGGCGCTCGCGCACCTCGACGAGACGATGGACGCGCAGAACCTCCAGGCGCACCAGGTCCACAACGTTCGGCAGGAGTACGCCCAGCGCCTCCGCTCGCTGAAGGGACTCGAAGCCGACGGGCCGGCGCACGCCACGCTTGCCCTGTCGCGCGAGCTCCGGCGAACGGCGATCGAGGCCCAGCGGCGCCAGCTCCTGAACCTGCGTGATCAGGAGGTCATCGGCGACGACGTTCTCCACCGTCTCCAGCACGAGCTGGACCTCGAGGACTTGCGGATGCGGTGAGGGGCGCCGGTCAGCGCTTCACGGGCTCCGGGACTCCGCCCTCGACCCACCGGTAGAGCCCCGGCGCGAGGTCCTTCGCCGAGGCCGTGGTCCCGTCGGGCCAGCGGACGTCGGCCGCATCGAGTTTTGAGGCCGACCCGAGGCCGAGCGTGACCGTCCGGTCGTTCACGGAGAGGTAGCCGTCGCCGCCGGAGACCTCGTCCACGCGCTTCTTGCCGCCCATCGTGCACGTGACGCGCGCGCCAACCGCGCCGCGGTTCTTCCCGTTCGTGGCGAGGACGAGACGCACGGCCTTGCCGGCGCCCTCGGAGACGTTCCGGAAGACGTGCGCGGGGCCGCCGTTCTCCGTCATGACGACGTCGGGCCGGCCGTCGCCGTCGAGGTCGGCGACCGCGAGGCCGCGGCCGACGATCGGCGTCACGAACGCCGCGCCCGCCTGGGACGTGACGTCCGCGAAGCGGCCGGCGCCGAGCCCGCGGAAGAGGAGCGGCGGCTGACGGTACGTGACGGTCGGCTGGACGTCCTGCACGGAGGTCTCGACGTGCCCGTCCACCCCGATGAGATCGAGCGCGCCGTCGAGGTCGAAGTCGGCGAAGGCGACGCTGAACGTGAGCGGGAGGAGAGACGTGCGGCCGATTCCGCTCTGCACGGATTCGTCCACGAAGAAATCGCCCTTCGGTCCCGCGCTCCACACGGACCACATCTCGTTCGAGAAGTTCCCGACGACGAGCGTTTCGCCGCCGTCGTTCTTCGTGTCGCCGAAGGCGACGCCCATCGCGCCGCGCGCCCGGCCGTCCTCGCCGACCGCGATTCCCGCCTCGATCGCGACGTCCTTGAACTTCGGGATGCCGCCGACCGTCTCGACGTTGCGGAAGAGGTTGTTCGGCGACGTGTCGTTCGCGACGACGAGGTCGGGCCGCCCGTCGCCGTCTACGTCCCGGACCGCGACGCCGAGCGCTTTCCCGAGCGGGTTGACGAGTCCTGCTTCCTTCGTGATCTCGCGGAACTTTCCGCCGCCGAGGCCCTTGTAGAGCCGCGACGAGACGCCGTTGTAGCGCTCGGGCGTGCAGTAGGATTTCGTTTTCCCGTCGAGCGAGCAGTACATGTCCGTCTTCGGAGTCCAGTTCACGTACTGGCCGACGAAGAGGTCGAGGACGCCGTCGCCGTCGAAGTCCGCGAACGCGGCGGACGTGCCCCAGCCCGAGCCCACGAGGCCCGAGCCTTTCGTCGCGTCGTGGAAGTGCCCTTTGCCGTCGTTCACGAGGAGGCGGATGTCGTCGAGGCCCGTGATCACGAGGTCCGGCGCGCCGTCGTCGTTCACGTCTCCGACCGCGACGCCCATCCCGTAGAGGGAGATCGCGAGGCCGGCCTCCTTCGTGCGGTCCTCGAAGCGGATCGGGCCGCCCGGCTCGGTCACGTTCTTCCAGAAGGAAAGCGTCGGCTGCTGCGCGGCCTTCGGGTCGCCGGCCCACCAGCGGCCGTTCACGAACAGCAGGTCGACGCGGCCGTCGCCGTCCGCGTCGAACGCGGCGACGCCGGAGCCCATCGTCTCGGGCATCCACTTCTTCCCGGCGGCGCCGTTCACGTGGACGAACGAAACGCCGGAGGCCTTCGTGACGTCCTCGAACCGGATCGAGGAGGCGACTTTCGTCGGTTCGGGCGCCGGTGTCGGCGAGACGGGCTTCGGGGGCGCCTTTGCGCAGCCCGCGGCGAACAGGCACAGGAGTCCGACGACGAAGACATTTCTTCGAATGGTCATGAGGCCGGGGATTTTACGCTAGCGAGTGGGACGCGATTTCATCGTAAAGTCGCGGGTATGCGAATCGCGCCCGCTCGTTCCCTCAAAGGAGTTCTTCTCTTCTCCCTCGCTCTGTCCGTCGGGGCCGCGGCCGCGACCGAGCCTTCCGCGCCCCCGAAGCTCCGGCTGCCCGCGGGCGTCGGGCCGGTCCGTTACGCGGCGGAGCTCTGGGTCGACCCGGCGAAGGAGACGTTCGAGGGGAAGATCGAAATACAGATTTCTTTGAAGGAAGAGACGGGCACCGTCTGGCTGAACGCGAAGGAGCTCGACGTGCGGGCGGCGGCCGCGCGCCCCGCGGCGGGAGGCGAGGCGATCCCCGGCTCGGCAGCCTTGGCGGGCAGCGACTTCGTCGGTCTTACCTTTCAAAGGAACCTCTCTCCGGGTCTCTGGACGCTGATCCTCGATTACTCGGGCAGGGTCGAGTCGAAGGACACCGAGGGGATCTTCCGCCAGAAGGAGGGCGCGGACTGGTACGCCTTCACCCAGTTCGAGGCGATCTACGCGCGCCGCGCGTTCCCGTGCTTCGACGAGCCCTCGTTCAAGACGCCCTGGCAGCTCACGATCCACGCGCCGAAGGGCGCGATCGCGGTGTCGAACACGCCCGTGACGGCCGAGAGGTCGGACGGGGACGGGGCGCGTGTGTTCGTCTTCGCGGCGACGAAGCCGCTTCCGAGCTACCTCGTCGCCTTCGGCGTCGGACCGTTCGACGTCGTGAACGCGGGGACGGCCGGGCGGAACAAGGTCCCGGTCCGCATGATCGTCCCGAAGGGACGCGCCGCGGACGCCCGCTGGGCCGCCGCGACGACGGGGCCGATCCTCGAGGAGCTCGAGACGTACTTCGGCATCCCGTACCCGTACGAGAAGCTCGACCACCTCGTGATCCCCCAGACCGTGGGCTTCGGCGCGATGGAGAACGCCGGCCTCGTGACGTACGCCTCCAGCCTCCTTCTCGCGAAGCCCGCCGACGAGACGATCCGCTTCCGCCGCGCGTATGCGAGCGTCTGCGCGCACGAGACGGCCCACCAGTGGTTCGGCGACTACGTGACGACCGCGTGGTGGAACGACATCTGGCTGAACGAGGCGTTCGCGACGTGGATGGGCTCGAAGACCGTGGACCGCTGGAAGCCGGAGTGGAGCTGGGCCGTCGGGCGGTCGGCCTCGCGGACGGCCGTGATGGACCAGGATTCGCTCGTGACGGCGCGGCGCATCCGCCAGCCGATCGCGGGGAACGACGACATCGCGAACGCGTTCGACGGCATCACGTACCAGAAGGGCGCCGCCGTCATCGAGATGTTCGAGAAGTACGTCGGCGAGGAGGGATTCCGGAAGGGCGTCCAGCAGTACCTGGCGGCGCACGCGTGGGGAAACGCGACGGCGGACGATTTCGTCGCGTCGATCGCCGAAGCGACGAAGACGCCGGCCATCGTCTCCGCGTTCCGCTCGTTCCTCGACCAGCCGGGCGTTCCGCTCGTGACGGCGGAGCCCGACTGCGCGAGCGGCGCGCCGAGGCTCCTCCTCTGGCAGAAGCGCTTCCTTCCGGCGGGCTCCACGGGCTCGCCCCGCGAGACGTGGCAGGTGCCAGTCTGCGCCCGGACGGGCGATCCCGGCGCGGCGAGCGTCTGCACGCTCCTGAGCGCGACTTCCGGAACGCTCGCACTGCCGGGCCCGTGCCCGGCCCGCGTCCTCGCGAACGCGCGGAGCGGCTATTACCGGGTTCTCTACACGGGAACCTCCCTCCGGAAACTCCTCGCCGACGGCGGGAAGCACCTGACGGCGTCCGAGCGTGTCGCGACGCTCTCCGACCTCGCGGCCCTCGCCCAGAGCGGCGATGTCCCGATGGCCGCGGCGCTCGCACTCGCTCCCGCCTTCGCGAACGATCCGGACCGGCCGGTCGTCGAGTCCGTCGTCCGGATCGCGGCGGTGCCGCGCGACCTGCTCGTTCCGGACGACATGCGGCCCCGCTACCGCCGTTTCGTGAGCGACGTCTTCGGGGCGCGCGCCCGGGCGCTCGGCTGGAAGCCGAAGCCGGGGGAGGACGAGGAGACGCAGCTCCTCCGCGAGTCGCTCCTGGGTTTCGTCGCGAACGAGGGAGACGAGCCGGCGCTCGTCGCCGAGGCGACGCGGCTCGCGAGGGCATGGCTCGCCGACCGGAAAGCCGTGGACCCCCAGCTCGCGTCCGTCGTCCTGGACGTGGCCGCGCGACACGGGGACATGGAGCTCTTCCAGGCGTACCTCGCGGAGGCGAGGAAATCCGCGGACCGGCGGGAACGCGCGCGCCTGCTCGGCGCACTCGGGCTTTTCCGCGATCCGGCCGTCGTGCCCGTCGCGCTCTCCCTGACTCTCTCGTCCGAGTTCGACGCCCGCGAGACCGTCGCGATCCTCCGCGAGGAGGCGATGAGCCGCGAGACCCGGCCCCTGGCGTGGGCGTTCCTGAAGACCAATTTCGACGCGCTCGCCGCGAGGCTCCCGCGCGAGTCGCCGGCTCGCTTCCCGTCGCTCGCGTCCGGCTTCAGCGACGCGGCGAGCCGTGAGGACGTCGAGGCGTTCTTCAAGGACAGGGCGCCGAAGTACATGGGCGGCCCCCGCGTCCTCGCGCAGACACTCGAACAGATCCAGCTGCGCTCGGCTCTCAAGGCCGCCCAGCGGGAAAGCGTGAGCGACTTCCTGATGCACTACGAGGCGAGGCCGACGATCGACCTCAAGCCGCAGGCGGGGATGTGAAGGCATCCGTTTTCGTCGGCACGAGCGTCGACGGATTCCTCGCGCGCCTGGACGGGAGGTTCGATTTTCTGCCGGACGACGCCGAGCCGCACGGCTACGACGAGTTCATGGCGACGGTCGACGCGCTCGTCATCGGGCGCAACACGTTCGACGTCGTCATGAAGTTCCCGGGCTGGCCGTACGGACAGAAGCCCGTCTTCGTGCTCAGCAGGCACGCCCTGCCGCCCGTCCCCCCCGGGGCGGTCGTGGAGAGGATGGCGGGCGAGCCCGCGGAAATCGCCGCCCTTCTCGCGGCCCGCGGAATCGGCCACGCGTACGTGGACGGCGGAATCACGATACAGCGCTTCCTGCGCGCGGGGCTCGTCCAGCGCCTCGTCGTCACGCGCGTGCCCGTGCTCGTCGGCTCGGGCATCCCGCTCTTCGGCTCCGTTCCGCGCGACATCCTCCTGAAGCACGTCGCGACGCGCACCTACGCGAGCGGGCTCGTCCAGAGCGAGTACGAGGTTGTCACGTGACGGAAGGCCGCCTCCGCCGGAGGGTGAGCCTTGTCGTCGAACGCGCTCAGGGCCATCGGTCGTTTCGTCAGGCGGCCGCGCCGAGGCCCGTCCAGTACCGCACGAGGCCCGTCACGTTCATCGCGAACGGGAGCGCCGTCCGGTAGGCCTCGAGGTCCGAGGGGCCGACGCCTTTCGCGGCGAGGCGCGCGGTCAGCCAGGCCTCGAACTCCGGCACGATCTGCGGCTCGTTCTTGCCTTCGCGGAGGCGGTCGCGGACGAACGCGGCCCACGCCTGCAGCTCGTCGAACATCTCCTCGAGGCGGTAGGCGACGTCGCCGTGGCGCCCGAAGTGCGTCGGGTAGAAACCGTCGGGCCGCGCGGCCTTGATCCGCTCGATCGAGCGCGCCCACGTCGGAAGGTCGATGTCGGGCGGGGGAGTCGGCGGCAGGTTCGGGCCGCCGCCGATCGCGACGCCGCCGACGTCTCCGGTGAAGACGTTCCCGTCGAGGAGGTACGCGTTGTGGTGGACCGCGTGACCCGGCGTCTCGATCACGCGGATCCACGCGCTGCCGACGGGGATGTCGAGGCCGTCGGACGTGACGTTCAGCTGGCCAGCGGGGATCGGCTCCAGCGTTCCCCAGAGAACGGCCATCTTCTCCTTGTAGATCCGCGTCGCCGAGGCAAGGAGCTTGGAGGGATCCGCCATGTGAGGGGCGCCCCTGGGATGGACCCAGACGTTCGCGCCGGCCCGCGCGAGGCGCCAGGCCGCGCCCGCATGGTCGAGGTGGATGTGGGTCAGGAGGACGGTCTTCACGTCCTCCGGCTTCGCGCCGTGCTTCGCGAGCGCGGCGACGAGGTGGGTCCAGGTGGAGTCGGGACCGGTTTCGACGAGCGCGAGATGTCCGCCGGATTCGATGAGGTACGCGGCGATCGTCTCGCCGCGGAAGAACTCGAGGTCGAGGGTGTGGATCTGCATGGACTCCGGACGTCGTCAGGGCGCGCCGGCGAGCACTCCAACGGTCGCTCCCGGCACGCCCGGCCCCTTCCGCTCTCCCGCCTGCTTGGAGGGCGGTTCCGGCCGCGCGAACGGGCGCGGCGCGCCCTCCGGGCGGTCGTCCTTGAGGACCATCTCGCCCTTCGGCGCGTAGCCCTTGTACGCGTACCCGTTCGGGCCGATTTCCGCGAGCCACGCGGGAGGATCCGCCTTCGCGGGCTGCGCGTCGTCGTGGACGTGCACCGGGAGCGACTCGCGGTTGTCGAACGGGTGGGCGATGCGGTAGTCCGCGAGGAGGGCCCGCGCCGACTCGTCGTCCTTGAAGAAGCGGTACCACTTCTCCTCGGCGGCTGCCTCCTCCGTTCGCCCGAGCGCCTTGAGACACAGCATCGCGTTGTAGTGGGCGGCGAGATCCTCCCCGTCGATCGCGAGCACGGCGTCGATGGGCGGCAGCGCCTCGGAGTATCGGCCCGCGAGGTAGAGCGTGCGCGCCTTCTGATTCAGGACGAAGCGGTCCTTCGGGAACTTCGCGAGGACGCGGTCGAAGTCCGCGAGCGCGTCGTCGAGGCGTCCCTCCTCCTTCGAGACGAGCGCGCGGAAGACCTGCGTCTTTCCCCAGCCGGGCCGGCGCTTTTCGGACTCGGCGAGCGCGGCCTTCGCGGCCGGGAGATCGCCCTCCTGGAGCTTCGTGCGGGCGAGATTCAGCGGGCCGTCCGGCTTGTCCTTCGCGAGATCGGCGACCTTCTGGAACGCCGCCGAGGCGCCCTTCAGATCGCCCTGCAAGAGGAGTCCGATTCCGTAGTCGTTCCAGCGGAGCCACTGCCTCTCGGGCCAGTCGGGGTTTCCGCGCTTGACGTCCGCGGCGAGCGTTCCGGCCGGCGCCGGCGCGACGGGCAGCGTCACGGAGTCCGCCGAGATGCGGGTCACCGGGAGTTCGGGGGCGTTCGGGCCGCCCGCGAAGATCGAGTAGTCGCGCGAGAACTTGCGGTAGTTCAGCGCCGCGGAAAGCGTGATCGACCCTGACGCATCCTTCGGCACCGTGAACCGGTAGTGGACGGTGCGGTCCGCGCCGGGCGGGATGAAGTTGTTGTAGAGCGGAACGTGGATGTCCTGCGGCTGGCGGCGGTCCATCAGAGAGCCGTCGTGCGCGATCACGGCCTGCGAGATCTTGTCGGCGGCGGGGTCGAGGCGCCCGTTCGCGTCGAGCGTGCCGGACGCCATCACGGAGCGGGGCCCGTTGTCGGCCTTGAACGCGACCCACGACTCGTTGCTGTCCGACGTGCCGTTCGTGTAAGGGTGGCCGAGCGTGCGCGTCCGGACGACGACCTCGACGTCCACGGTCTCGCCGGGCTTCAGCGCCGGGAGCGCCGGGCCGAGCGGGACGATCTCGCCGCCGCGGCGGATCCCGAAGATGTCGATCGAGAGCGAGCCGACGAGAACCTTCTTCTGGATGTCCTCGATCGTCTGCTTGTCGCCGCGGAGCGCCGGGAGCGCCGTGTTCGCGGCGGGGAAGACGTGATCGTGGAGCATCCCGGCCTGGTTGCCGAACTCCTCCGAGGGCATGAGCGGGAGGTGGCAGTCCCGGCAGGCCTTCGGCTTCGGCGGGTCGTAGAACGACCGCACGGCATTCCCGGAAACGCCGGAGTCGTACCAGCTGTCGTAGTGGTTCTGACCGCGCATCCAGTGGTACTCGTTCAAGGGCGTGAGGAGTCCGACCTTGTGGCAGGTCGAGCAGAACTCCGGCGTCCGCATGAACGGCTTCATGAACGTCTGGCGGTGGAGGGACGGCTCCATCCGGATCAGGAGCTTGTTGACCTCCTTCAGCACCTTGTTGCTCGAGAAGGCGAACGGGTACTGCTTGCTCTCCTCGATGACGTACCCGCCGTTTCCGCGCAGGTCCTTGACCTCGGTGATCGAGTGGCAGGCCATGCAGGTCAGCCCCTGCTGCGCCTCGAACTGGTCGTACGAGAACGTCGCCATCGTCGCCTTGCCCATCTGTCCGGTGAAGAGAACGGCGGGGTCGTGGCAGCCGGAGCACCACTTCGTCTTCTCGCGTCCGACGCGATCAGCCATGAGCTCCACGGCGCGGCGGTAAAACGGGTTGTTGAACGACGAGAAGCGGTGGGCGGACTTCTCCCAGCGCTTGAACGAGTCCGGATGGCACTCCTGGCAGTAGGAGTTCGCCGAGAGCCTCTTCCCGTCGAGGAGGCCCTGGTCGAACGTCTCGGCCGACGAGAGGAAGAACTGCACGTCGCCGTTCTTGTTCACGACGCGCTGCGGCGGCTTCTCCATCTTCTGGAGGCCGGCCATCACGAGAAGGAACGCCGCGACGGCGCCGCCCCACTGGGCGAGCATCCGGAAGTGCAGCTTGTGGACGGCGGCGCGCCGGTGAAGGATGAACGCGACGAGCGCGACCGGAATCGCGAAGACGTGGGCGAGGTAGATCGGCCGGTGCGTGAGCGTCGCGCCCTTGAGCGCCATCGTGACGCCGGTTCCGATGCACAGGAGCGACAGCCCGACGATCGTGATCCCGGCGATCTTCGCGTTGCGGTTCCGGATGTTCGCGAGCATCCGCGCGCCGTGCGTGAACGCGAAGACGAGGAACGGGATCGCGATGAGCAGCCCGAGGGCGAGGTGCATGAGCAGCATCGCCATGAAGAACGAGGAGTACTTCGTGAAGGCGACGAGATAGATCGAGTTCGCCGCCATCAGACCGAGCGGCACGAGGAGGATCGCGTAGAGGCGCTTCTGCCAGGGATGAAGGACGCCTTTGGCTCGGACCGCGCCCTCGTTCCGGGTGTTCATGGGACGGGATTCTAGACTGAGAGACGGTCTCAGTGAACCTCGAGCGCGCCCGCCAGCCACTCGACGGCGTCGCGGTACGCCTCGTCCGGGAGGAGGCCTTTTCCATCCGGCGAATAGAGCTTGAGGACCGCTCCACCCGGGAGTGTGGACGGCGCGGAATCGGGGGAGGCCGCGAAGAGAAATTTCCTGAAAGGCGATAGGGCCGAGGGCTTCGGCGGTTCCGCCCCGGCGGCCGAGGTGCGTTTCGCTGGCAGCAGAACGGCGATCGGTCCGCCCGCCGCGCTTTGCTCTCTCCACCCTCTAAGAAAATCTCCGGTGGGTGAGACCAGGAGCCACCCGATCCGCTCCGCGTCCGCCTCCGCACGGGTCCGAAGCAGATCGCTCTTCGGCTCTCGCCCGACGAGGACGACGAGGCCGCGCTGGGCGGCCCGCTCGAGGATCTCCTTCTCGCGGCAGTCGCCCTTCGCCGGGCACACGACGACGATCGCCGGCCGGCCCTTCGCGGGCACGGGAGTTTTCTTGTCCGGATAAATCGAACCCGGGAGGAGCGGCGCGTAGACCTTCGGGACATAGAGCTTTCCGCCTGGCACGCTCTCGGTCTTCTCCCAACCGGGCGATGCGCAGCCGCACGCGAGGAGCGCGGCGAGGAGGGCCGTGGCGGCGGGAAGCGCCTTCATGTTCTCGAATGGTAATAGGGCTCGGCCCGCGCGGAGCTACTCGTCGAACAGCGAGCCCTGGCGGGGCGCCGTCGGAGAGTTCTTCGAGGACGCGGGCGTGGGCGTCACGCGTTGCTCCGGCGGCGCCGCGCCGGCGTCGGCGGGTCGATCGCCCGATTCCCCTTTCGAGGAACCGTGCTCTTCGGACGCTCCCAGCCAGACGAGATCGCCCGTGTCCATGAAGAAGAGGCCGGCTTTCGCGGGCATTCCCGTAAGCGCTTCCCACGCCCGCCGGTAGTGCGCGACCTGCGGCGCGTAGTGTGCGACGAGCGCGGCGAGGTTGCCGCCGACGGCGTCGGACTTCCAGTCCACGACGTGCCAGACGCCGCCCTCCTCGAAGACGAGGTCCATCGCGCCCTTGAGGAGCGTCGTCGCCGGCGCGTCGGCGAGCCCGAGGTCCTTCGACGGGACGACCATCTCGAACGGGACCTCGACGTACCGCCGGGTCGCCTTCGACGCGCGCGCCCAGAGCGCCGACTCCGTGACCGAGGCTGCGACGCGCAGAACCTCGCCGAGAAGGTCGGGCGTCACGTCCTCCTCGCGCATGAGATTCCGCGCGAGCGGATCGAGCGGCACGTCCGGATTCCGCATGGCGGCCTCGAGAAGCTGGTGGAGGACGCGCCCCCAGGCGGCGCCGCGGGCCTCTTCGGCGGGCGAGGGGGCGCGCGAGGCCTCACGCTTCGCGAGCGCGGTGACCGAGACGACGCCGTACGTGGGTGCGGCGGCGATCTCGCGCGTGGCGGCGATGCCGCGCCGCGCGGCGGGGAGCCGGGCCGCGAGCGGCGGCGCCGGGCCGGGCTCGGGCGCCGCGTACGTCAGGGCGGAGTCCGGCAGATCGCGAAGGACCGTGCGGAGCGGCGCCCAGTGGCCCGTTTCCGGCTTGTCCTCGTTCAGGCTGACGACGAGCGTGTCGCGCGCACGCGTCGCGGCGACATAGAGGAGCCTCGTCCGCTCGGCGTCCTCGAAGCCGATCTCGATGCCCTTGCGCGCTTCCCAGTCCGGGGGCGCGGCTGTCACCGTCCACTGCGGCGAGCGTCCTTCGGGCCGCGTGTAGAACCCGGCCGTGAACCACCCGCGCGAGCCGGCGCGCCCGCGCGCGACATGCCGGCGGGGCGTGGGCGGGCGGGACGGACCTCCGATCTCCGCGAGGACGACGATCGGCGCCTCGAGGCCCTTGGCGCGGTGCAGGTTCATGAGGCGGACGGCGTCGGAGGCCACGGGCTCGACGCTCATCTCCTCGAGGTCGAGGGCGGGCGCGTCCTCGCCGAGGCGTTCGACGACGTCGCGGAACGCGAGGCCGTTGCCGGACATCCGCCTCGCGAGCGCGAGCACCTTCAGGAGGTTGCCGCTCGCGGTCCGGCCTTCGGGGCCCGCGGCGAGCCGCGCGACCTCGCCGAGGCGATCGACGATGCGGCCGAGCGCGGCCCCGGCGGGCAGCGCGCGCACGTCCTTCCGTGACTCGGCGAGGAGAGCGAGGCCGCCCGCGAGGCGGGGATCGGCGCCTTCCGGCGGAGGGACGAAGTACGAGAAACGGCCGCCGAGCCGCCGGTAGCGGAAGAGCGCGTCGTCGTCCACGCCGCAGAGAGGGCCGGAGAGGAACGCGGCGACGGACACGGAGTCGTCCGGGTCCTGCACGGCCGCGAGCAGCGGACGGAGCTCCTGCAGGCCGCGGGAGATCGGGAGCGAGCGGGTGCCCGACACGTCGACGGGGGCGCCGACGTCCTCGAGGGCGCGTGCGTACTCGTCGAGGCGGTCGCGGCCGCGCGTCAGGACGAGGAAGTCGCCGAAACGCGCGCCACGCGCGGGGCCCTCGGAGGAGACGGGCCAGGCCTCGTCCACGGCCCAGCGGACGAAGCGGGCGACGTCCCCGGGGTTCCGTTCCGCGGTCGACGGCAGGCGGAAAGCGCCGCCGCTCGGGCCCGGGTTCTTTCGCACGGCGTCGAGCGCGGCGAACTTCGCCTGCCGCTCGTCGGCGTCGGCGGGCAGGAGAGCGCGGAAGACCTCGTTCGCGGCCTCGGTCAGCGCCGGGACCGCGCGGAAGTTGGAGGTCAGCTCGACGATGCCGCCGCCGGAAGAGAGGAGCGCGCCGCGGAACGCGACGTAAGACGCGATGTCGGCCCGGCGGAAGCGGTAGATGGACTGCTTCGGGTCGCCGACGACAAAGAGCGAGCCCGGCCGCGGAACGAGCCGCGAGACGTCCCTTTCGGAGGCGTCCGTCCCCGTGAGGTAGAGGAGGATCTCGGCCTGCAGGGGGTCCGTGTCCTGGAATTCGTCCACGAGAAGCCGCGTGAAACGCTCGGCGAACGCCCGCCGCACGGGCGGGTGGTCGCGCAGGAGATCGCGCGTCGCGAGGAGGAGATCCGCATACGTGTACGGCCCGCGTCCCGCGCGCCGCGCGGCGACGTGCGCAAGGGCGGGCCGGAGGACGGCGTAGATGCGTTCGTGAAGGGCGAGCTGCCACTCGGCGAGGGCGGGCTTGATGGCGGTGTCACGAAGATCCTCGTACTCCTCATCCAGCTGCTTCGCCATCGCCTTGTTCGGCCACCTCTTCTGAGTGGCGCCGCCGGAGGGACGAAGACTTCTTAGAAGGCGCGCGAAGCCCGCCGGCGTGACGTAGTCGGGAAGTTCGAGCAGGTCGCGAGCCTCGAGGAGCTTCGTTTGCAGTTTGTCGCGCCCCTCCGGGCCCGGCTCCGCCGGTACGAGCGGAATTGCCTTTCTAAGAAAATCTTCAATGGTCTTTCTTTCTCTTCCGAAATCGGGCAGCGCGAGCGGGTCGGCGACGACGGGCGTGACGTCGGGGTAATCGGCGAAGAGCTCGAAGCTCTCCTCGAGCTCGTTCATCCGCACGCCGAGCGCGAGGAGATCGGCGACCTCGCCGCCCGCGTCGGCGCGCGAGGCGACGAACTCGCGGAACGCCCGCTCGCGGAAGAGCGCGGCGGCCTGCATCTCGACCTTCAGCGACGCGGGGTCGATGCCGGCCTCCAGCGGCCGCTCGCCGAGGAGGAGCGCGCAGAACGCGTCGATCGTCCCGATCGTGAGCCGGTCGAGGGCGCCGAGCGTCTTTTCCGCGCGCGCCTTCCGGGCCGGGTCGGCCGCGTCCGCCGCGGCGCCCTCGAGCGCGGCCTGGAACTTCCGCCTGAGATGGGACGCGGCCTTGCGCGTGAACGTGACAGCCGCGACGCTCTCGGGCTGCACGCCGCCGTCGAGGAGCAGCGCGAGCATCCGCTCGACGAGCATCGTCGTCTTGCCCGACCCGGCGCCCGCCTCGACGAGAAGAGTCCGTCCGAGGTCCGTCCGGATCGTCTCGCGGGCCCGGGCGTCCGGAAGGCTCGCCGCTTTCGGGGCGCGCGCCATCAGACGTCCCTCCGGAGGATCGACCGCACCGGCTCGAGACGCGGGTCCTCCTCCGCGGCGTCGCGCTTGGCTGCGGCGCGCTCGGCGACGAGCGTCACGTCGCCGCAGATCGCACGGAAGTCGCAGAACCGGCAGTCGCCCGGGTCGGCCGTGTGCGGGAAGGAGCCCGAGGCCACGAGCGAGAAGAGGTCTCGAAGCGTGCCGTCGACGTCCGCGTCGGGAGCCGCCATCTCGAAACGCTGCATGCGGCCCTTGCGCGTCGGGAGGAAGTAGCCCGAGACGACCGCCGGGTCCTTGACGCCCGAACGCTCGAGGAGGCGCGCGGCCGCGCGGCGGTAGAGCGCGTGCTGGAGGAGCCGGCCGCCGCGGAGCGGGTGCTTCGCGCGGTCCTCCTCCTTGAAGGAGAAATCGCCTCCGGACTTGTAGTCCCACACCTTGTAGGCCCCGGGCCCGGACTCGTCGATCCGGTCGATCTGTCCCTGGAGGAGGAACGAGCCGCCCGGCGTGGCGATCTCGACGGGCTCCGGCGAGCCGAGCGCTTCGTCGCGCTTGGCGCGCGAGAGCCCGAACGGCACCTCGAAAAAGCGCGGTGCGGCCGTGTTCTCTCGTTCGGCCGCGAGGAAGATCTCGCACGCCGCGAGGAGCTCGTCCTCCTGCGCGCGGAAAGCGGCGTGGTGCGGAGGGGGGACGAGCTCTTTCCACCGCGCGAGGCGCCTGCCCGCAGCGGCCTTCAGCCGGGCGCCGTCGCGCGCGGGGTCGAGGCGCAGCCCCTCGGCCCGAAGGCCGGTCATGAAGTCGTAGAGCGTCTCGTGGAGGAGGTTCCCGAACTCGCGCGCGTTCAGCCACTCGTCCTCGCGTCGAACTTCGTCGGGCGGCGCGAGGTCGAGGACGTACTGGTAGAAGTACATCCGCGGGCACTTTGCGAGCTTCTCGAGCCTGGATGCGGAGATCGGCTCGCGGGTTCGCCGCGGGTCGAGGTCGTCCGCGGACGCGAGGCGGCCGTCCCAGGCCGTGAACGAGGTCGTCGCGCGGGCTTCCTCGGCGCGCGCGCCGTCGCCGAGCCACGGGTACGCGCGTCCGACCTCGGCTTCGAGGCCCGGCGCGCCCCGTGTCTCGCCGAGCCGGGCGAGCCACCACTCGGTCTCGTCGAGCGGCGCGCCTTCCGGCACGAACGTCGCCGGCTTCGGGAGCGCGGCGGAAAAGTCCTCCCACGACGCGGACTCTCGGCCCGGCGCCGCCCGGAACAGGGCCAGGAGCGCGGGCGAGGGGAACCGCTCGGCATCCTGCAGGATGTCGCGGTTCGAGAAAGAGAGCACGGCGCAGCCGCGGACGCGGGCGAGGAGGGCGTGGAGCTCGGCGATCCGCTTCGCCGTGAGCGTGCGGCCCGGCAGCGCGAGCCGGACGCCGCCGCGGCCGCGGTTCAGGGCGTCGCGCTCCGAGTCGAGCAGGACCGGGTCCTGGCGCGGCGGGCCCGGGAAGCGCGCCTCGTCGAGGCCGAGGACGAACGTGTGCGGCCGGCCGGACCAGCCCGCCCGGCCGAGGCGGGCGGCATGCAGGTGCCCGGGCGCCGGCCCCGCCGAGACGACGGCGAGGCCCTGGATGGCTTCGCGCAGGCGGTCCGCCGCGTCCTCCGCAGGGAGACGGCGCTCGGGCAGCTCCGCGAGCTGGGCGAAGAGGTCCGAGAGCGCCTCGGCCGCCGCGCCGTCGAGGCTGCTCGCGCGCGCGAGGAGGTCGCGGACGATCGCGCCGCAGCTCCGGGCGAGCGCCGGCAGCGAGATGGAGCCCCGCGCGACCGGCGGCAGCGCGCCGAGGACCCGGTTCACGAAGGAGCGGAGCGCCTCGGCGGCGACGAGCCTCTCCTCGCGGGCCTCGTTCAGTCGCGCGGCGTCCTCGCCCTCGAGAGGCGTCCTCTCGCGCGCCACGAGCGCGTCGAGGCGCGGCGCCCAGCGCGGGAGGCCCGCGACGATTCGCGCGCGGCGGAGGAGCCGCGCCGCGTGAACGCCACTGAGGCTCGTGGGCAGATCCGCGCGCCCATCCGCGAGGAGACGCTCGAGGGAGGACGAGCGGAAGTCGCGCGCGACGAGCTCGAGGACGTCGAGGATGCCCTGCCCGGGCCGCGTGTAGGCGACGGGGACGCCGCCCTCCAGCGTGCACGGGAAGCCGTACTGCGCGGCCAGTTCGAAGACGAGCGGCCGATAGACGGCGTCGTCGTCGAAGACGATCTCGACGTCGTCGAGGGCGAGGCCCTCGTCGAGGACGCGGCGGAAGACCGCGCGGACTTCGTTCTCCTCGCTCAGGGCCAACGCGAAGGCCGCGCGCCCGGAGTCGCGCGCGGCCACGAACTCGTCCTCGGCGAGCGGGACTGCGGCCGCGGCATACGCGGAGAGAAACTCCTCTTCGAGAGGGGACAGCTCGAGGCTCGAGAGCCGCAGGAGATGCGCCCCCGCGGGGAGACCGCCGCCGCCGGCGCACACGGGGATCGCGCGCCGGAAGACGTCGGCCGGATCCACGGCGCCCAGTTTCCCGAGGGACGTCTCGTAGGCGCGGGCGAGCGCGGCGAGCTCCCGGCCTTTGCGCGCGTCGTCGAACGCGGCGGCCGCGAGGTCGGCGGGCGTCACGCGCGCGCGGCGCAGCTCGTCGAGCGTCCGGTGGAGCGCGCGATGGAGTCCGACGCTCCGGCGGAGCGCCCCGAAGTACGAGTCGGGCCCGAGGACCTCGTCGCACGCCGCCTCGACGACCGCGAGAAGCTGCGCGCGCGACAGAAGGCGCCGCCCCTCGGCCGCGAGCGTGGGGCCCGCGAGTCCGTGGGCGATCGAAAAGACCGTCGCGGGCCGGAGGTTCAGGTGCGCCGCGCCCGAGCGGGCGAGCGCGTCGAGGACCTGCTGGCCGGCGGGGAAGGACGGGACGAGAAGGATCTTCTCGTCCACGGGGTGCGCCGCGCAGAAGTCCGCGAGCTCCGCGAGGAGCCTGTTGCGTTCCACGGCTCGTGCCACGGCGGGAGTCTAAAGGCGGCTGCGCCCTGTGTGATCATGCCGATGCATGGAAGGCATTTCCCTCGGGGTGCCGACACTCATCGCGATCGCCGTGTACCTCGGGGCGATCAACGTCCTCGGCGCCTGGCTCGGGAAGGGCCAGAAGGACGCGAGGGACTATTTCCTGGGCGGTCATGCGATGCCGTGGGGTGCCGTCATGGCCTCGATCGTCGCGACGGAGACGTCCGCGCTCACGTTCCTGTCGGTCCCCGGCGACGCGTACCGCTCCGGCTTCACGTTCCTGCAGCTCGGTTTCGGCTACCTCGTGGGGCGGATCGCGGTGTCGTTCATCCTCCTGCCGGGCTACTTCCACGGGGAGATCACGACCGCCTACGCGCTCCTCGAGCGCAGGTTCGGCGTCGGCGCGCGGCGGTTCACTTCGCTGATCTTCATGGTCACGCGCGTGATGGCCGCGAGCGTTCGCCTCGCGGTGCCCGCGATCCCGATCGCGCTCATCCTGAAGGTGCCGGTATGGGCCGCGATCCTCCTCCTCGCGGCTGCGACCGCGCTCTACACATACGTCGGCGGCATCAAGGCGGTCATCTGGATCGACCTCATCCAGGTGTGCGTGTATCTCTCGGGAGCCGTGATGGCTCTGTGGGTTCTGCTCAATACCTTCGGCGGAGGACTCGGAGGATTTCAAGAGATTCTTAGAAGGTGCGATGCGCTCGGGAACCCGGTCCGGCTCATTAACCTTCCAGAGAATCTCAAGGGTCTCTTTGCAGAACCCTACACGCTGTGGTCCGGCGTCATCGGAGGAGCCGTGCTGGCCATGGCGAGCCATGGCGCCGACCAGCTGATCGTCCAGCGGCTCCTCGCGTGTCGCGGCCTGCGCGACGCGCAGAAGGCGCTCATCGGGTCCGGCGTCCTCGTGATCCTGCAGTTCACGCTTTTCCTCGCGCTCGGCGTCGGCCTCTTCGCGTTTTACGGCGGCGCGCCGGTCGGGCCGGGCGGGTTCGCGTCGTCGGACGCGATCCTGCCGACGTTCATCGTGAGGAGCCTGCCGCCGTTCGTGTCTGCTTATCTCGTCGCGGGGATCTTCTCGGCAGCGATGTGCTCGGAGTCGTCTGCGCTCAACTCCCTCGCCTCGGCTCTCGCGATGGACATCGTCGCGCCGCTGATGGGGAAGAAGTACGTCGAGGGGAAGCGCGGCCTCGTCCTCGGCAAGGTCCTGACGCTCTTCTGGACGCTGATCCTCGCGGGCCTCGCGGTCGGCTTCTCGCGCCTCCCGCAGAACGTCCCGGCCGTGCAGGTCGCGCTCGGGCTCGCGAGCGTGACGGCGGGCGGCCTTCTCGGCGGCTTCCTCCTCGCGCTCTGGGCGCGGAAGGCGACGCAGGCGGACGCGATGATCGGCATCGCGGCGTCGGCGGTCTTCATGTTCGTCCTGTGGCTGGGCTCGAAGGACTTCGTGCCGTTCCCGCTCGGCAAGGCGATCGCGTGGCCCTGGTACTCGCTCCTCGGCTCGACGATCGCGTTCGGGACGGGCTGGCTGCTGTCGCTCAGGCGGCCGGAGCCGGCTGCGTCCCGGGCGTGACGCCTACATTCCGAGCATCACCTTGGCCACGCGCGACATCATGTCGGCGTTCCACGGCGGGTCCCAGACGAGCTCGACCTTCGCGTCCGTGACGCCCGGAACGGCCTTCACCTTCGCCTCGACCTCGCCGGGCAGGGAGCCCGCGACGGGGCAGGCGGGCGCCGTCAAAGTCATCTGCACGTTCGCGACGCCCTCGGGCGAGACGCTCACCGAGTAGATCAAGCCGAGCTCCCAGATGTTCACGGGGATCTCGGGGTCGAAGCACTTCTTGAGCGCTTCGTCGACGACCTTCTGCTCGAGCTCGGTCATTCCGTCTTCGCGACTTCGGGCGCGTTCTTCAAGGCGCTCTCCAGCGTGTGCCACGCGAGCGTCGCGCACTTCACGCGCGCCGGGAACTCCCGGACGCCGGAGAAGACCGCGAGCTTGCCGAGGCCCGCGCCCGTCGCCTTGACGTCGGGCGGTCCCGTGAGGAGGTCGTGGAACTTCCCGTAGAGCGCCTCGGCCTCCTCGAGCGTCTTGCCCTTGACGGCGTCCGTCATGAGCGACGCGGAGGCCTTCGAGATCGCACAGCCCGACCCCTGGAACGCCACGTCCGCGATGCGGTCGCCGTCCAGCCGGATGTAGAGGCGCAGCCGGTCGCCGCAAAGAGGGTTGTGCCCGAGAGCCATCCGGCTCGGGTCCGCCATCTCGCGGTAGTTGTGGGGCGACTTGTTGTGGTCGAGGATGACCTCCTGGTAGAGGTCGCGGAGGTCGTTCATCAGGCGAAGACCTCCTGTACCTTCTTCAACGCCGCCGCGAGCGCGTCGACCTCCTCCTCGGTGTTGTAGACGCCGAAGGAGGCACGCGCCGTCGCGCCGATTCCGTAGCGGTCCATCACGGGTTGTGCGCAGTGCTGGCCGGTCCGGATCGCGATGCCCTCGCCGTCGAGGATCGTCCCGATGTCGTGCGGGTGGACGTCGCCGAGGAGGAACGACACGACGGCCGCCTTGCGGGGCGCGGTCCCGACGACGCGCAGCCCCTCGATCGCCGAGAGCGCCTCGGTCGCGCGGACGAGAAGCCCGTGCTCGTGCGCCGCGACGGCGGGGAGGCCGACCTCCGTGAGCCAGTCCGCGGCGACGCCGAAGCCGATTCCGCCCGCGATGTTCGCGGTGCCGGCCTCGAATTTCCACGGCAGCTCGTTGTAGGTCGTCTTCTCGAACGTGACGGACGAGATCATGTCGCCGCCGCCCTGATAAGGCGGAAGCTTCTCGAGCCACGCCTCCGTGCCGTAGAGGGCCCCGATGCCGGTCGGCCCGTACATCTTGTGGCCCGACACTGCGTAAAAGTCGCAGCCGAGCGCCGCGACGTCGATCGGGACGTGCGGCGCGGCTTGCGCGCCGTCCACGAGGACGGGCACGTTCCGCGCCCTGGCGAGGCGGATGAACTCCTCGACGGGGTCGACCGTGCCGAGGGCGTTGGAGACGTGCGAGACGGCCGCGATCTTCGTGCGGTCCGAGAGCCTCTTCGCGAATTCCTCGACGGGCACCTCGCCCGAGTCCGTGATCGGGACGACGACGAGCTTCGCGCCCGTGCGGCCGCACGCGAGCTGCCACGGGACGATGTTGGAGTGGTGCTCGAGGCCCGTGACGAGGATCTCGTCGCCTTCCTTCAGGATCGACGTCGCGAAGCCCGCAGCGACGAGGTTGATCGCCTCGGTCGTGCCGCGCGTGAAGACGACCTCCTTCGGCGCGCGCGCGCCGAGGAAGCGGGCGACCTTCGCGCGGGCGCCCTCGTACTCGGCGGTCGCCTTCTCGGAGAGGAAATGCGTTCCGCGGTGGATGTTCGCGTTCGTCTCCTCGTAGTAGACCCGGTCCGCGTCGATCACCGCGCGCGGCTTCTGCGTCGTGTTCGCGTTGTCGAGGTAGACGAGCCTCTTGCCGTGCACGGTCTGCCGAAGGATCGGGAACTGGGCGCGGATTTTCTCGACGTCGAGGGCTGGGTCGACGCCGGGAACGAGGGTCTCGGCCGTGGCTTTCATGCGGTCACCGTCCGGGCGGCCGGCAGCCAGGCGTGGAGGCGATCCTCGAGGAGGGCCCTCAGGTCCGGGGCGGCCACCTTCGAGACCACCTCGCTGCCGAACGCGTACGTGAGAAGGGCGCGCGCGGCGCCTTCCGAGAGGCCGCGCGAGCGGAGGTAGAAGAGGGCGTCCGAGTCGATCCGGCCCGTCGTCGAGCCGTGGGAGCACCGGACGTCGTTGTTGTGGATCTCGAGCTGGGGCTTGCTGTCGACGAGCGCCTCGTTCGACAGGACCAGGTTCCGGTTCGTCTGGCGGGCATCCGTCTTCACGGCGCCCTCGCGGACGATCACTTTGCCGTCGAAGGCTCCGCGGCCGGCGCCGTCGAGGATCCCCTTGTAGAGCTCGAGGCTGTCCGCGTGGGGCGCCACGTGGTCGATGAGGGTGTGGCAGTCGACGCTCTGCCCGGACGCGGCCGCGAAGAGGCCGTAGAGCTCGGTCCCCGAGCCCTCTCCCGAGAGCGTCGTGGCGATCTCGTTTCGGGCCGCCTGGGCCCCGAACGAATAGACGTGCGAGACGGAGCGCGCGCCCCTCGCGTGCGACAGGAAGAGACTCCCGACGTGGAAGGTCTGCCGGCCCTCGAGCTGGACCTTCACGTGCGTGAGACGCGCGCTCTCCCCGAGGACGGCCTGCGTGACCGCGTTCGTGAACGACAGCTCGTCCGAGCCGAGGAAGACCTCGACGACGGTCGCGGAGGCGTTCTCCTCGAGGACGACGAGGTTCCGGAGGTGCGACATGAGCGGCGCGGGCGTCCCGCTCGCGGACGTCGAGAGGTGCACGACGACGAGCGGGTCCGGGGCCGCGAGGCCCTTCCCGACGCGGACGAGCGCACCCGTGTCGAGGAACGCGTCGTTCAGCGCGACGAACGGGTGGGCGGACGGCGCCGCGACGAGCGCCTTCTCCACGCGTTCGGGCGCGAGGCGGAGCGCCGTGGCGAGGTTCTCGAACAGGATCTCGGGAGGGAGCGTGTGCGCCGTGCGCCGCACGAGCCGCCCGTTCACGAACACGAGGCGCGGGCCGGGGGAGGAGAGACCGAGCGTCCCGAGGCGCGCCTCGAGCTCGACGGCCTGCGTGCGCTCGGCGATCGTGACGTCGCGCGGGGCGAGGCCGAAGACCGTCCGGGCGAGAGGCAGGAGGTTCGTGTACCGCCAGTCCTCGTCGTGGAGGGACGGGAAGCCGGCTTTCACGAAGGATGCGGCGCCGTCCCGCCGCAGCTTCGTGAGCCACGGCGGGCCGGCAAGGCCGGATGCGAACTCCCCGGCCTGCGTCGCGAGGACGTCGACGCCGTCGCGGATGCTCGCGGCTCTTGCGGATGCCGTCATCGTCAGCGCGCCGCGGCTGCGGCGTCCGTCTCGATCCAGCCGTAGCCCTTCGCCTCGAGCTCGAGCGCGAGGCCCTTGCCGCCCGACTTGACGATCCTTCCGTCCGAAAGGACGTGGACGAAGTCGGGCACGATGTAGTTCAGGAGGCGCTGGTAGTGCGTGATGACGAGCATCCCGCGCTTGCCGTCCCGCAGGGCGTTGACGCCGCCGGCGGCGATGCGCAGGGCGTCGATGTCGAGCCCTGAGTCCGTCTCGTCGAGGATCGCGAGGCGCGGGTCGAGGAGCGCCATCTGGAGCACCTCGTTGCGCTTCTTCTCGCCGCCCGAGAAGCCTTCGTTCACGGAGCGGTTGAGGAGCGCCTCCTCCATCTCGACGAGCTTCGCTTTCGCGTCGAGGAGCTCGAGGAAGTCCATCGCGTCGAGCTCGGGCTGTCCGCGGTGCCGGCGGACGGCGTTCACGGCCGTCCGAAGAAAGTACGTGTTCGAGACGCCCGGGATCTCGACGGGGTACTGGAACGCGAGGAACACGCCCTCGCGCGCCCGCTCCTCGGGCTTCATCGCGAGGAGGTCCTTGCCGAGGAACGAGACGGTGCCGGCCGTCACGGCGTAACCCGGCCGCCCCGAGAGGACGTGCGCGAGCGTGCTCTTCCCGGAGCCGTTCGGGCCCATGACGGCGTGGACCTCGCCGGGCCTGATGACGAGGTCGATGCCCCGGAGGATCTCCGTGCCGTCCTCTTCGATGGAGGCATGGAGATTTCGGATTTCGAGAAGGTTTTGCTGGCTCACGGAAGCTCTA
>DATKLW010000139.1:0-9565 GCA_035542215.1 Thermoanaerobaculia bacterium
GGAGGTACGGCGCCTTGCACTTCGGGCAAGCCTTCGGCACGGGCCGGGCCTTGAAGTTCTTCTCGCAGGACGGGTAGTTCGAGCAGCCGTAGAACGGCCCGAAGCGCCCGCGCCTCACGAGGATGTCGCCCGTTTTGCAGATCGGGCACTTGACGCCCGTGAGCGTGACGGGCTTGGGCGGCTTGAACCGGCACGTGGGGTAGTTCGAGCACGAGACGTAATCGCCGAAGCGGCCGTGCCGCGTCACGAGGCCGTGGCCGCAATTCGGGCACGTCTCGCCGGTCGGGACGTCCGGCTTCGCCTCCGCCTTCCCGCCCGCCACCTTCACGGGCACGGTGTTGCGGCACACGGGGTACGCCGTGCAGCCGAGGAACGCCGAACCGTTCCGTCCCGTGCGGAGCTTCATCGGGCTGCCGCACTCCTCGCAGTTCTGGCCCTCGAGCTCGGTCGCGTCGATCGGGTCTTCCTCGATCTCCGGGATGTCCTGCGTGAAGTCGCAGTCCGGGTAGCCCGAGCACGCGATGAAGAGGCCCGCCTTCCCCATCCGAAGCTTGAGCGGGTGGCCGCTCTTCGGGCACGCGTCGCCCGGGTCGTTCGTGAGCCTGAAGTCGACGAAGCGCTTCCGCACCTCGGCGAGCGGGAGTCCCGCCTTCACCGAGACCATCTTCTTTTTCGCCTTTTCGCGGTCCTTGACGAACTTGCCGTCGAACTCCGCGAGGGCCTTCCGCCAGTCGAGCTTCCCTTCCTCGACCTCGTCGAGCTCCTCTTCCATCTTCGCCGTGTACTCGGTCTGGAAGAAGTCGTCGAAGCCCTCGCGCATGAGGTCCACGACGAGGCGGCCGAGCGGCGTCGGCGTGAAGCGCCGGTCCTTTTTCCGCACGTACTCACGGTCCTCGATCTTGCGCATGATCTCGGCGTACGTCGACGGCCGGCCGATGCCGTTCTCCTCGAGGAACTTCACGAGCGACGCCTCGTTGAATCGCGGCGGGGGCTGCGTCTCGTGCCCCTCGGTCGCGGCCGAGACGAGATCGAGCGCGTCTCCCGCCGCGAGGGCCGGCAGGCGCACCTTGTCGCTCGCGGCGCCGTTCCCGTCGCCATTCCCGCCTTCAGCCTCCGCGTCGGCCTCGGCCTTGTCCTTCTCCTCGGCCTCCGGCTCGGCGTCCTTTTCGTAGACCTTGAGCCAGCCCGGGTCCTTGAGAACCGTGCCGGACGCGCGCAGGCCCGCCGTCACGCCGGCCTTGACGGCCTCGATGTCGACGGACGTCACCTCGGAGACGGAGGGGCTCATCTGGGATGCGACGAAGCGGTTCCAGATGAGGCGGTAGAGCTTCACCTCGTCGGGCGCGAGGTACCGCGCGACCGCTTCTGGGGGAAGGTCGAGCGACGTCGGCCGGATCGCCTCGTGCGCGTCCTGGGCGTCCTTCTTCTGGCGGAAGCGCCGCGCCTCCTCGGGGAGCGCGCGCGGCCCGTACGTCCGCCCGATGAAGTCGCGGACGGCCACGAGTGCTTCCTCGGCCGTCCGTGTGGAGTCCGTGCGCATGTACGTGATGAGGCCGATCGTCCCGCGCTCTCCGATCGTCTTGCCTTCGTAGAGCCTTTGCGCGATCTGCATCGTCCGCCGCACGCTGAACCCGACGCGCGCGGCGCCCTGCTGCAGCTTCGAGGTCGTGAAGGGCGGCGGCGCGCTGCTCTTGCGCTCCTTCGCGTCCACCTTCACGACCGAGAGCACGGCGCTCTCGACGTGCGCGCGCGCGGCGTCGGCGTCGGCGGCCGCCGCGAGGCGCGGGTCCGTCCCGTCGAACCGGAGCTTCTCGCCCTTCCAGAGGACGACGCGCGCCGGGAAGGCGGCCTCGCCCTTCTTCAGCGTCACGGGGACCGAGAAATAGGGGACGGGGACGAAGCGCTCGCGCTCGCTCTCGCGCTCCACGATGATCCGGAGCGTCACGGTCTGGACGCGACCCGCCGAAAGGCCTCTCCAGAGCTTCGACCAGAGAAGGTCCGACACCTCGTAGCCGACGAGGCGGTCGATGATCCGGCGGGCCTGCTGCGCGTTGACGCGGTTCTGGTCGATGACGCCCGGGTGCTGGACCGCGCGCGTCACCGCGGACTTCGTGATCTCGTGGAACTCGGCGCGGTGGAACGTCGTCTTCGGAGAGCCGGGCTTGAGGATCTCCTGGAGGTGCCAGCAGATCGCCTCGCCCTCTCGGTCGGGGTCGGCCGCGAGGTAGATCGTGTCGGCGCCCTTCGCGGCCCGCTTGAGGTCCGCGACCGTCCGCTCCTTGCCGGCAAGGACCTCGTACGTCGGCGTGTAGCCGTGCTCGCGGTCCACGGCGATCCCCTTCTTCGGGAGGTCGCGGACGTGGCCGTAACACGCCAGGACCGTGAAGTCCTTCCCGAGGAACTTCCCGAGGGTCGCGGCCTTCGCGGGGGACTCGACGATCACGAGGGACTTGGCCATACCGGACCCGCCACGATGCCACGCCTGTCAAATCCGGAGGCGCGAGCGGACGAACAGAGCTCCCGGCAGCGCGGTCGCGAGGCCCTCGATCTCCAGGTGCAGGAGCGCCGCCGAGAAGCGGGGCGCGTCGAGCCCCGCCGCCGGAATCAGCGTGTCCGCGTCCCGCGGCTCGTCCGGGTCGAGGACGGCGAGGAGGGCCGCCGCGTCGGGCGGAAGATCGGGAACCTCGGCCGCCGCCCGCACCGCCACGGCCCGGTTCAGGCGGCGCCGGTCCTCCTCGGGCAGCTCCACGAGGAGGTCGTCAGCCGAGCGGACGAGAATCGCCCCGTCCTTCAGGAGCGCGTTCGAGCCCGCGGCCCCCGGCGCAAGGACTGAGCCCGGCACGGCCGCGACGTCGCGCCCGTAGCCCGTCGCGCAGCGCGCCGTGATGAGCGAGCCGCTCTTCGAGGCCGCCTCGACGACGCAGACGATCCGCGAGAGGCCCGCAATGAGCCGGTTGCGCACGGGAAAGTGCCACGGCTCGGGCTCGTCGCCCATCGGAAACTCCGAGAGCGCCGTTCCCGTAGAGAGAAGCGTCTCAAGAAGCGCACGCTGCTCGGCGGGGTAACAGATGTCGACGCCGCAACCGAACACGGCGACCGTGGCGCCGCCGGCCTCGAGGGCCGCGCGATGCGACGCTGCATCCACGCCGCGGGCGAACCCCGAGACGACCGAAACGCCGGCTGCGGCGAGGCCCTGCGCGAGGAAGGCCGCGGTCTCGAGGGCGACGCGCGAGGCGCGCCGCGCCCCGACGAGCGCGATCGCCGGCGCCGTCGCCAGCGGCGCGCCCCGCGCGAAGAGAAGCGCCGGCGGATCTGTGATCTCGCTCACGAGTGCCGGGTATTCCGGGTCCCCGAAAAGGACGAGCCGCGCACCCGCGGCTTCGAGCCGCCGGAGGTCGCCGTCGGTCGCTCCGATGTCCGGCGCGAGCAAGGGGACGACGATTTCCTCGGCCTCCCCCGAGATGCGGGCGGCCTCCGCGGAGGACAGGCCCAGAACATGAGACGCTGTCTCCACCCGGGCAAGGAGGCTCCGGAGGGCCCGAGCCCGCCGTCCGCGGGCCGTGCGCGACCACGCGAGTCCTGTCCGGAGATCGGCGACGTCCGTCAGGATGCGGCACCTCTCTTGCGAAGAATCGAGCCCGAGTCGCTGTCTATAATGCCCGATCGCACCGTGACGAGTCTTCGCCGAGCCGTCGTCGCTGCCCTCCTTTCGGCCCTCGCCGCCGGGAGTTGGAGCTGTTCGTCCGGCCAGACGAACGACGTGTCGTGGAAGGCCCAGAACGCGTACGGCTCCGAGATGGCGCGCAAGGGCTTCTGGCACGAGGCGCTCTTCCGGTACGAGAAGGCCGCCGCCGAGAAGCCGAACGACGCCCAGATCCAGAACAACCTCGCGGTCGCGTACGAAAGCGTCGGCGACACGACCCGCGCGCTGGCCGCTTACAAGCGGGCCCTCGAGCTCGCGCCGCAGGACCCCAAGATCAAGCGCAACTACGCGCGTTTTGCCGAGTACTACACGTCCGTGCAGCGCGCATCCTCGCTGCCCGCTCCGTCCTCGTCCGTGCCCGCGCCGGCGCCGGCCGGGCCGGTGCCGTCCGGGCCCGCTCCGGCCGCGCCCGCGGCGCCGCCGGCCGTCTCGCCCTCCCCGACGCCCGCGCCCGGAGGCGCGGCGTGATGCGACGCCCGGTCGCGGCCGCCCTCGCGCTTCTTCTCGCCGCCTGCTCGGCGTCGAAGGAGGTGAAGCTCAAGCTCCCGCTTCGTCCGAAGCTCGCCGTGACGGGCCGCGAGCGGATCACGCTCGCTCCGTTCGTCGTCGCCTCGAGGCTCTCGGACCAGAAAGACGCGCCGAAGTACAAGGACCTCGACCTCGACGCGGAGTTCCGCCGCTATCTCGGCAAGCAGCTCAGCAAGCGCACGAAGATGACGGTCGTCGCGATGCCGGCAGACGTCCATCTTCCGACACAGCACCTCAAGGAGCTGGGCGAGGCCGGCGATTTCTGGAGGGCGATCGGGGCGCGGACCGGCGCCGACATCATCCTGACCGGCGTCGTCGACTTCCGCGTCGAGAACAAGTCCGGCTACCGCGCCGAGGAGTACGTCAGCCCGATCGACCAGCGCCGGTACTACCGGCAGGTCCTCATCGAGTCCACCGGCTTCACGTTCGACGTCACCGTGCTCGCGATGGACGGACGGACGGGGGCCCGCCTCTTCCAGGAGAACTTCCGCGACACGAAGGAGAAGAACCAGCGCGCCACCGACCAGCTCGCCGGCCTCTTCGAGAACCTGTTCTCCCTCGAGAACCAGCTCCTCGGGCTCTTCGTCGTCCGCGAGCGGGAGGCGAACCGTTATGTCTTCGACTAGGAACGCCCTCGCCCTCGTCCTCCTGCTCGGACTCGTCGCGGCGGCGCCCGCCGTCCTCGCCCAGGGCCAGAACAAGATCGTCTACGACACGTTCGACTGGTCGATCTACCAGTCGACTCACTTCGACGTCTACCACTACTCGCGCGAGAAGCCGACGCTCCAGAAGGTCGTCTCGATGGCCGAGTCCGCGTACGACGAGCTCTCGCGCCGGCTGAACTACCAGATCCCGAAGCGGATCCCGATCATCTATTTCTCGACGCACGCGGAGTTCGAGCAGAACAACGTCGACCTCAACTTCGTCCCCGAGGGCGTCGGCGCGTTCGCCGAGCCCGCGCGCAACCGGATGGTCCTCCCGATCGACGTGCCGGACGAGAAGCTCCAGGCCCTCATCCAGCACGAGCTCACGCACGTCTTCCAGTACGAGATCCTCTTCGGCGGCAGCCTCTCCCGCGCCCTGACCGCGAACCCGCCCACGTGGTTCATGGAAGGCATGGCGTCCTACTTCGGCAACGACGAGGACGACAAGGACCGGATGTACCTGAGGGACGCCGTGAACTCGGACCTGATCCCGCCGATCACGAAGGTCCAGATCAGCGGCTATCCGGCCTACCGCTACGGCCATGCGGTCTTCGACTTCATCGAGTCCGAGTGGGGGAAAGACGGCGTCCGCGACTTCATCTTCGAGTTCCGCTCGTTCCTCGGGCGCGACATCGCGGTCGCTCTCCGCCGGACCTTCGAGATCCAGCCGGACGACTTCGACCTCAAGTTCCGGCGGTTCCTCCGCCGCAAGTACCTCCCGCTCCTCGCCGTCAAGGGCGAGGCCTCCGAGTACGGGGACCGCTTCACCGTCGGCCCGTACGGCCACGAGTCGTTCGAGATCGGCGCCGCGCCGTCGCCGTCCGGCGACTTCATCGCGACGCTCACGACGTACCGGAACGAGATCGACATCGGCCTCCTCTCGGTCAAAGGGCGGAAGCTCTACAAGAACCTCTCCCCCGGAAGGACGACAAAGTACGAGTACATCATCGGCCAGTACCTGACGACCGGCCCCGAGAGCGGCCGGGACCTGTCGTTCGCGCCGGACGGCGACCGGATCGCGGCGTTCGGCCGCCAGGAGCGCGGCCGGAAGCTCCTGATCTTCTCGGCGAAGGGCGGGGGGCTCCTCGAGCGCATCCCGATCGCGCCGGACGCCCCGATGGCGCCGGCGTGGTCGCCCACGGGCAACGAGGTCGTCTTCTCGGCGATCGAAGGGAACAGCCGCGACATCTTCCTCCTCGATCTCAAGACGAGGGTCGTGAGGAACCTCACGAACGACCCCGCGTACGACGAGGCGCCCGTGTTCTCGCCGGACGGTACGTACATCTACCACTCGAAGATCATCGGCGGCCGCGCGAAGATCGTCCGCTTCCCCCTCGCGGACCCGACGAAGATCGAGCAGGTGACCTGGGGCGAAGGCAGCGACGAGGACCCGTCGTTCTCGCCGGACGGCAAGCGCCTCTACTACACCTCCTCGCGCGGCGGCATCTACAACATCTACGGGCAGACGCTCGAGACGGGCGAGATCGTGCAGTACACGGACGTCATCGGCGCCGCGATCGGCCCCGCCTCGTTCGTCGGCCCCGACGGGCAGGAGAAGGTCGTCTTTTCCGGCTACCAGGACCTCCGTTTCCAGCTCTACATGGCGGACGCGAAAAAGCCGTTCCGCAAGCTCGACGAGAAGGCCGCGCCTCCCGCTCCCCTCAAGACGGACGCGAGCTCCGCCTTCGTGCCGTCCGTCGAGGTCTCGGTGGACCCCGAGAAGATCTCCCGGCCGAAGTTCAAGCTGTTCCTCGACAACGCCTCGCTCCTCGCGGGCATCAATACGGACCAGACGTTCGTCTCGCAGGTCGTCCTGTCGTTCTCGGACTACCTCGGGGACCACCGCGCGTTCTTCCAGTTCGACTCCGTGTCGACGTTCTCGAACTTCCGGATCGGCTACTTCAACATCCGGAACCGGACCCAGTGGGGCGCGCAGATCTTCGACACCCGGAGCTATTTCTACGGATACGACCCCAACACGGGGGCCACGATCCGGGACCAGCGCATCGAGCGGGACACGGGCGTCACCCTCGTCGCGACGTATCCGTTCACGCGGTACACGCGCGTCGACGGGAACATCGGGTACCTGAGCCGCTCGCTCGACGTCCCGCTCTTCTACTCGAACATCGACGGCACACAGACGATCCAGTACACCGCGCGATCGGACAACGCCCCGCAGGTCGGCGTCGGGCTCTCGAACGACACGACGCGCTACTCGTACTTCGGCCCTCTCGCCGGCCATCTCGTCACCCTGAGCACCCAGTACATTCCGTCGTTCAAACAGGGCGAGTCGACCCTGACCTGGGACACGACCGGCGAAGCGCGAATTTACCTGCCTCTCTCCCGCCGGGTCCTCTTCGCGTTCCGCTTCTACGGAGCCTTCTCGCGCGGCGCGGCGCCGACGGTCTTCTCCTTCGGCGGACTCGACACGCTGCGCGGCTACGACTACGCGACCGTGATCGGAAACAACGCCTTCTACGTGAACAGCGAGTTCCGTTTCCCGCTGATCGACGTGCTCGCGACTCCCATCCTCGCCTTCCAGGGCGTCCGCGGCCGCATCTTCCTCGACGTCGCCGGCGCATGGCTGAACGGCCAGCAGTTCGTCTTCTGGACGGACGGCCAGCTCAACGGGCTCACGAACCCCGGGGCGCCCGGCGGCCTCGCGTCGTTCGGGGGAGGCTTCTCGGTGTACTTCCTCGGCCTGCCCTGGAACGTCGACTTCGCCAAGCAGTGGGATTTCAAGCACTCGCTCTCGGGCTGGCAGGCGGCGTTCTACATCGGCAACACGTTCTAGGGGGACTGTGAGGGCGGTCACGCGCCGACGGCCCCGGGCCGCGCGGCCTCATAATCCCTGACCCGTGCGCATTCGCGTCCTCGGAGCCCACGGCGGTTCCACGCCCCGTCACCGGCAGACGTCGTTCCTCGTGAACGACGCCCTCTGCGTGGATGCGGGCGCCGTGACGGACGCGCTCTCGCTCGAGGAGCAGGAGCGTGTGCGGGCGGTCCTCGTGACGCATTCGCACATGGACCACGTTTCGTCGCTTCCGTTCCTCGTCGAAAACGTCTTCGGAAGGACCCGCGGCCCCCTCGAGGTCCTCGCGCCCCAGGACGTCCTCGACTCCCTGACGACCCATCTCTTCAACGACGCCCTCTGGCCCGACTTCTCGCAGATCCCCGGCCAGCACGGCCCGAGCGTCACGTTCCGCGCGGCCCCCGTGGGCATCCCGTTCCTCGCGGACGGCCTGACGGCGACGGCCGTGCGCGTCTCGCACGTCGTTCCGACGTACGGCTATCTGCTCGCCGACGCGCGGTCCGCGGTCGTTTTTTCGGGCGACACCGGTCCGACCGAGGAGATCTGGGCCGCCGCGCGGAGCGCCCCGAACCTCCGCGCCCTGTTCGTCGAGTGCTCCTTCCCGAACGACCTGCAGCGCATCGCGGACGTCTCGCGCCACCTGACGCCGAGGACGCTGTGCATGGAGATGGCGAAGTTCCCCAAGGACGTGCCGGTCTACCTGTACCACATGAAGCCGCCCGCGCTCGATCGTCTCGCGGCGGAGGTCGCCGCGCTCGGCGAGCCGCGCCTCCGCATCCTCGCGGACGGCGACGACCTGACCTTCTAGCCCGGCGCCGTCCCGAGCCGGAGAAGATCCATCGCGAGGTGGAAGACGAGCGTCTTCCGCACGGACTCGGCGGGCCCGGCGGGCGGCACGCTCCCGCCGAGAGCGGCCCGCAGCGCGATCCGCGCGCCGCCCGGCACGGCCTCGACGACCGCCTCGCGCGACGCGACGAGGGACGACGGCGGCAGCTCCGAGAGAACGAGGCCGCGGCGCACGGCCTCGGGCGGCAGCGGCACGGTGTGGAAGACGGTGAGCAAAGGCGGAACCTCCGCCGCGGCGGCTGCGGGCAGATCCACGCCCTCGAGGTTCAGCGCGAAGAGCGATGCGACCGCCGCGCGCTCCGTCCCGGCGAGCGGGTACGTCAGGACGCTCCACGCGTCGAGGATCGTCATGACGCCGCCCGCCCAGTGGAGGACGCGGTCGTCGAGGACGCGAAGGGCGAAGGGAGCAGGGGCGCTCCGCGTCGAGCCGCGCGCCCCCGCCTCTCCCGCTTCGAGCGTTGGAGAAGCGCCGGGTGACGGTCTGCAAATTTCTTCGAGTGGAAGAGGGTTGGAGAGACGCACGGGCGCCAGGCGGAGCAGCTCTTCGACGCTTCCCCGCGCGTCGCAGTTGATGCGGCGACCCTCGCCGGCGTCCCGTTCGACCGTCAACGCTCCGAACCCTGTGGGAATTTCGATCGCCGGTGCGTCGAGTGGAACGAGCACGGGAAACGGAAATCCTGCATCCGCGAGGATGCGCCGCCCGTCCAGCGTGACGACGATCGCCCGGTGCGCTTCTCCCCCATTCACCTTCGAAGGAAATCCACCCGCGCCTTCGCTCAGCCGCAACTCGTCGCGCTCCGCCGACGCCCACGGGCGGGAGCAAAGAGAATCGGCGAGCTCGCACGTGAACCCGAGCTCCCCCGCGAGCCACACGAACGCCCGCGCGCGTTCCTCGCCCGTCAGACCGCCCTCTTCCCCGGGCCACTCCGCCGCGAATTCGGCCGCGTCGAAGGCCGCCGCGTCGCCCGCGGG
>DATKLW010000140.1:0-29351 GCA_035542215.1 Thermoanaerobaculia bacterium
TCGGGACCGTGGAATTCGTAGTGGAGTTTCACGCCGTTGACTTGCGCGAAGGTCATGTCGCCTTCCTCGCTTTCAGCCGGAGCTTGCCGACGATTCCGAACGGGAAACGATAGACGCTGAGGATGAAGAGGAGTCCCAGCCACAGGAGCCAGCGGTCCGGGTTCACGAGGTCCCGGAGGAGCGGAACCCCGGCGAGACCGTGGCTCGCGAGCTTCATGAGGTCCTGCAGGTAGTTCTCCGTGACGATGAAGAGCGTCGCCCCGAGAACGGCCCCGTAGAGCGTGCCCATTCCGCCGATCACGACCATGAGCAGGATGTTGATCATGATCTCGAAGGAGAGCGACGTGTCGGGGCCGTTGTATCGCAGCCACAGCGCGAGGAGCGCGCCGGCGAGCGTCGCGAACCCGGCCGAGATCACGTTCGACGCCGTGCGGTACAGAACCGTCCGGTAGCCGAGCGCCTCGGCGCGGAACGCGTTCTCGCGGATCGCCTGCAGGACGCGGCCGAACGGCGAGTTCACGATGCGGAGCATGAGGAGGAAAAGAACCGCGGAGACCGCGAGGAGCAGGTAGTAGGAGATCAGCCTCCCGTCGAGGGATACGCCGAGGAACGGGCTCGAGGAGAGCGAGAAGCCCGGCGAGAGCATCGCAGGGACCTTGAAGCTCAGCCCGTCCTCGCCGCCCGTGAAGTCCGACAGCTGCGACGCGAGCGTCTGGAACGCCGTCGCGACGGCCAGCGTGATCATCGCGTAGTAGAGCGCCTTCACGCGCAGGCTGAAGAGGCCGATCACGAGCGACAGCGCGAGCGACGCGGCGAGAGCGGCGCCGACGCCCACGGCCACGGCGGGCCAGGTCGGCCCCAGGCGCGTGATCGCGATCGCGACCCCGTACGCGCCGATCCCGAAGAACATCGTGTGCGCGAAGGAGATGATGCCCGTGTAACCGAGGAGGAGGTCGAAGCTCGCGACGAGGACGACGAACGTGCAGATCTTCGCGGCCACGTTCAGCGCCTTGGCGCCGGGAAAGACGAACGGCGTCAGAAGAAGGCCGAGTCCGATCACGACGAGGACGAGCGCGAGCACGCGGCTGCGCGGAAGGTCGCCGGAGAGAAGGCGGCGGAGCATCAGCGCTTGCCCACGGGGTAGAGGCCTTCGGGCCGCCACAGGAGGACGATCACCATCAGGAGGATGTTCGAGAAGAGAGCGACCTTCGGCGCGAGGAAGCCTGCGTAATTCGAGATGAGTCCGACGAGGAGGGCGCCGATGAAGCAGCCGCCGACCGAGCCCATCCCCCCGATGATGATCACGATGAACAGGAGCACGTTGACGAGGCCGCCCATCTGCGGGATCACGCTCTGCTGGTAGAGGCCCCAGAGGACGCCGCCAAGACCGGCGAGGGCGGCGCCCGTCACGAAGACGCCGATGAACAGCCTGCGGATGCGGTAGCCGAGGCTCTCGACCATCTCGCCGTCCTGGACGCCCGCGCGGATCAGGAGGCCGATCTTCGTCCGGGCGAGGACCCAGAACATCACGACGAAGACGACGAGTCCGATGACGACCGCGATGATGCGGTACCGCTCGACCGCCGCCTCGCCGAAGAGAAGGGAGCCGCGAAACGCCGCCGGCAGCGGCAGGGGGATCGCCTGCGGGCCCCAGACGACCTTGATCAGCTCCTCGCCGACGATCGCCCCGCCCATCGTGATCATGATCTGCTTGAGCGGCTGGCCGTAAACGGGGCGGATGATCACGCGCTCGAACGCGAGGCCCACCGCGCCCGTCACCGCCATCGCGATGAGCATCGCGGGCAGCACCGCGGCGAGGTTCCAGAAGAGGCTCTCCTTCCCCGTCCAGTTCGTCATCGTCGCGAGGACCGTCGTCGCGAGGAAGGCGCCGAGCGTGATGAAGACGCCGTGGCCGAAATTCAGGACGTCCATGAGGCCGAAGACGAGCGTCAGGCCCGAGGCGATGATGAAGATGATCATCCCCATCGCGAGCCCGGCGAACGTGAGCGTGACCCACGTCGAGAAGGACTTGACGAGCGGCAGCGCGACGAGGGCGAGAACCGGGATCAGGAGAATCGGCAGGCGGTCCGGCCGCACCGCGGGCAGCGCGTCGGAGGCCGCGACCGTCGGGGAAGAAGCGCTCATCCAGCCTCCCTCGTCATTGGTGAGCCGCCAGCGAAAGGCCGAGGAGGCGCTTCTGCAGGGCCTCGTCGCCCGCGAGATCGGCCATCGCGCCCGTGTGCACGACGCGGCCGCCGTCCATCACCGCGACGCGGTCCCCGACCTGGCGGGCGAAGTTGAAATTCTGCTCGACGAGCAGGATGGTGGTGTCGGTCCGTTTCAGCTCACGGACGGCCCCGACCATGTTCTGGATGATGGCCGGCGCCAGGCCCTTGCTCGGCTCGTCGACGAGCAGCAGCTTCCGGGGCTCGACGATGGCGCGGGCCACTGCGAGCATCTGCTTCTGCCCGCCCGACAGGAGCCCCGCGGGGTGCTGCCAGAAGCGTTTCAACGCCGGGAACTGGCCGAAGATCATCTCCAGACGCCCCGGGTCGATGTCTTCGGCCCGTTTCGCCGTCCGGGCCGCGAGCAACAGGTTCTCGCGCACGGTGAGGTCGCCGAAGATCCCCATGTTCTCGGGCACGTAGGCGATTCCGCGCCGCGCGATCTCCGGCGTCTCGAGGGCGCCGATGGCCTCGCCCTCGAACCGGATCGCGCCCGCCGAGACGTGCCAGAGGCCCATGATGCTGCGGAGCGTCGTCGTCTTCCCGGCGCCGTTGCGCCCGAGGAGCACGGTGAGCTCGCCGCGGGGGACGTCGAGGTCGACACCGTGGAGGATGTGGTACGCGCCGATGTGCGTGTGGACGCCCTCGAGCGCGAGAAGCGGCGCCTCGGGCTTCGACGCGGCGCTCATCGGGCCACCTCGACGCCCAGGTAGGCTTCCTGCACGACGGGAGAGGCGATCACCGCGGCCGGCTCGCCGTCCGCGACGAGGGCTCCGTTGTGCAGGACGACGATGCGGTCCGAGAGCTCGCGCACGACGTCCATCTTGTGCTCGACGAGGAGGATCGTCTTGTCCCGGCGGGACTTGAGCGAACGGATCAGGTCGAGGATGACGGGCACCTCGTCCACGCTCATCCCCGCCGTTGGCTCGTCGAACATGAAGATCTCGGGCTCGAGCGCCATGAGGATCGCGACCTCGAGCTTGCGCTGGTCTCCGTGGGGCAGCGCGGCGGCGGCGACGTCTCGCCGGGACGCGAGCGCGACCGTCTCGAGGACCTCCTCGGCGCGGCCGATCAGCTCCTTGTGGCTGCTCCAGACGCTCCAGAGGTTGAGCCCGAGCCGGGCGCGGGACTGCACGGCGAGGCGGACGTTCTCGAGCACGGTCAGGTTCGGAAAGAGGTTCGTGAGCTGGAACGCGCGGCCGATGCCGAGGTGGCTGCGCTCGGGGGCCGAGACGGCGCTGATGTCCCGTCCGTGCAGGAAAACGCGCCCGGAGCTCGCCTGGAGCTGGCCCGAGATCAGGTTGAAGTACGTGGTCTTGCCCGCGCCGTTCGGGCCGACGATGGCCGTGAGCGTGCCCGGAGAAAACCCGCACGACACGGCATTGACGGCCACGTGGCCGCCGAACCGGATGGTCAGGTCGCGGGTTTCCAGGGAGAAGGTCGTCGCGGACACGTGACGGTTCGACTCCGGCGGAAGAGACGGGGCCGACCGCGGCGTCGCGCGGCCGGCCCCGGCGGTTTTCAGCGCTTGTTGCGGATCGGGATGTTCATTTCCTCGATCTTGATCTCGCGGACGAGCTCGGGGATCGCCCAGGCCACGTTCGGGTCGACCTTGATCTTGAAGTGGTACATGGACTGAAGAGCCTGGTGGTCTTCCTTGCGGAAGATCATCTTCCCCTTCGGCGTCTCGAAGGCCATGCCTTCCATCGCCGTGATCAGCTTCTCGGTGTCCGTGGCGCCGTTCGTCTTCTTGAGCGCCTCGACGATCGCGAGCGCGGCGGACATGCCGCCGGCCGTGAAGAAGTCGGGAGGCGCGTTGTAGAGCTTCTGGTGCTCGGCGACGAGCCACTTGTTGATGTCGTTCTTCGGGATGTCGTAGTAGTAGTACGCGGCGCCTTCCATCCCCGGGAAGGGCTTGTACGCGGCGAGCGCCGGCAGGATGTTGCCGCCGGTCGCGATCTCGATGCCGTAGCGCTTCGGGTCGAGGTCGGCGATCTTGAAGGGGTTCCCGACGCCGGCCCAGTTGATGAAGATGATCTTCCGGCCCTTCTTGTCCTTGAGCGCGTCGAAGAGGCGCTGCGCGCCCGCGGTGAAGTCGGTCGTCTGCGCCGGCAGGTACTCCTCGTGGACGAGCGTCGCGTGCTTCAGGGCGCCCTTGAACGCCGTGACGAAGTCGCGGCCGAACGCGTAGTCCTGCGCGAGCGTCGCGATGTTCACGCCGTCCTTGTCGAGGGCGACGGCGTTCGAGATCGCGTCCTGCGAGGAATTACGGCCGGTCCGGAAGATGTAGCGGTTCCACTTGTCGCCGGTGATGGAGTCGGCCACGGCCGGCTCGACGACGAGGATCTTCTTGTACTCCTCGGCCACCGGGAGCATCGCGAGCGCGACGCCGGAGCTCGTCGGCCCGACCGCGATGTCGGCCTTGTCGTCCGCGAACGCCGCGGCGAGCTGGGCCTTGCCGACGTCGGGCTTGCCCTGGCTGTCCTTCTCGATCACGACCAGCTTGTGGCCGTTGACCATCATCGTGCCCTTGGTCGCGTAGTTGAAGCCCAGCATGAGGCCGGCCTGGGTCTGCTTCGCGTAGGCCTCGAGCGCCCCGGTCTTGTCGTAGACGTGGGCGATCTTGACGTCCTGCGCCACGGCGAGCCCGGCCGAGAGGGCGAGCGCGGCGATTCCGGCGCCCAGCGTCCGGCCAATCGTGAGTTTGTTCGTCATGTCATCTCCTCGTCGAAAAAGGGGCGGCGGCGAACGTGCGCCGCCGCCCCCGCCCTGGTCAACTGGGTCTGTCTAGAACCAGTAGTTCATGTTGATGCCGAGCGACTTGAAGCCCTCTCCGGCCACCGAGTTGATCGTCGGTCCGAGGGAGTATCCGCTGAGGAACGGCTGGTAGCGCGCGTTGTCGCCGTTGCTGAGCAGCGTGTACCAGAGGCCGATGAAGGCCCGCTTGGTCAGGGCGTAGTCATAGCCCACGTTGAACTGCGACGCGTTCGTCTTGTCGTAGCCCGAGATGTTTCCGGTCCAGCCGTACGACGCGTAGAACCCGTGGTCGCCCACCATGTAGGCGACCGGAATGATGAAGGCGTCGCGCTTGGCGGCGATGTCCGCCACCGTGCTCGCCGACGAGGCGAACGCCGAGTTGTCGTACGACGCATGGTCGTAGACCATGCCGATCTTCAGGTTGAACGGCAGCCTGTACGAGGCGCCGAAGCGGTAGGACTGGAAGTCCTGCGGCCCGGCGGCGGCCGCCGGGGTGTACGTGCCTCCCGGGATCCGCACCTGAACGTAGCTCGCCTGAACCGCGAGCGGGCCGTTGTTGTAGCGGGCCATGCCGTAGAGCATTCCGCCGTTCGAATAGCTCCGCGAGTAGCCGGGCGTGCCCGGGGCGACGTAGTGAAGCTCGTCGCCGTACGGGTTCGGGCTCCAGGCCAGCGAGAAGTCAAAGCCGCTGAGCTTGGGGGAGTCGAAGCGCAGGACGTTGCGCGAACGCGTGATGCCCATCGTGAAGTTGGCGGTGGATCCGACGCCGGCCTTGGTCAGCGAGCTGACCTGGTCGAGGATCGTGAACGTCTGCAGGCCCTGGACGTCCCAGATGCGCTGGCTCTCACCGGGGGACTCGTTGATCCCGGGGAGGTATCCGGCGTTGAGCGTGTCGCCGTAATAGATCTCCCACTTGCCGAACGTGAGCGTGCCGTAGGGCGACCGGATGCCGCCAAACGTCGTGCCGTCGGCCCAGCCCGTGATGTCGGCGTTGTGGATGCTCTGCGTGCCAAGGACGACGTTGTTGTTGTAGGCGGGGTCGACGGGGCGGACGTCGGCCTGGAAGCGGCTCTCCACGCGGAACAGGACCGCCCAGCCCTTCGCGATCGTCGAGGTGCTCGCGATGATGATGCGGGACGTGTTGTCGTCGAGCCGGGTCTCGGAGTTGATCCCCGGGCGGCTCGTGTTCGTGACCTCGCTCTCCTTAAGGCCGACGGCGAGCAGGCCGTTAATCGTGACGTTCGTGAAGGATCCGACGTAGAAGCCCAGGGCGGGCGGCGCGACGGGCGCCGGCGTCGGCTTGGGCGCGGGCGTGGGCGCCGGCGTGGCGGCCGCAGGAGCCTGGGCCCACGCGGGAACGCCCGCCGCGAGGGCGAATGCAGCGATGACTGCGAAAACTACGAGGCGAAACCTCATAACCTCCTCCATGTTTACGAAAATTGAATTTGATTTCTTCTTGCTCACGTAACCGGTGGAACGATCCTCGTCGACCGACACCTCCTTGATTTCCGGTGACATCGGGTCTGGACTCCGATCAGTCTTCTTCACGGCATGATGAAAGCGGCAGCGGCCTGGTTGTATCCGACGCCCGAGCCGACCATCACGAGCCGGTCGCCCGAGCGGATCTTCTTTTTCGCGAGAGCGTCATCGAGAGCCATCGGGATGCACGCGGACCCCGTGTAGCCCCATTCCTCCATGATCGTGTGCGTCCTCTCCATCGGGAGGCCGAGGTCGGCCATCACGAGGTCGATCGACGGCTTGCGGACCTGCGTGAAGATGATGAAGTCGATGTCGGAGACGGCGAACCCGGATCCCGCGGCGAGCTTGCGCACGAGCCGGGGCCAGCCCTCGTGGTTGATCTCGGGCGGGTACCTTTCGAGCATTTTGACCGTCGTGCGACCGGCCTTCACGGATTCCACGGTCGCGGGCTCGTACGTGCCGCCCGAGTAGATGCCCCAGTACTTGTTGTATGCGCCGCCCGCCTGCGCGGCGCCGCCGACGAAGCCGGGCCGGTCGGACGCGGTCAGGACGGCCGCACCGGCCCCGTCCCCGTAGAAGAAGAGGAGGGGGTCGTCGGGAGCGGCGAGCTTGTGCATGAGGTAGACGCCCACGACGAGCACCGTCTTGATCGCCGGGTTCGTCGCGATCCAGCCCGCGGCGGACGCGAGCGCCGTCGGGAAGGAGGCGCACGCGCAGCCCACGTCGAACGTTCCCGCGTTCGTCGCGCCCAGCTTGTACTGCAGCACGACCGACGTCGCGGGCGTGATGTAGTCCGGCGAGTCGGTGCCGAGGATGATCAGATCGACGTCCTCGGGACGTTTGCCGGCGCGCTCGAGGGCCTGCTTCGCGGCAGGCAGCGCGACGTCCGAAGTGGCCCAGGTCTCGGGCGCGTTCCAGCGGCAGCGAATGCCGGAGGACTCTTCCATCTTGTCGACGAACCCGGGAATGTGCGCGAATTTCTTCCGCAGGTCGTCGTTGTGCACGCGGATCTCGGGGACGTAACAACCCGTCGAGACGATCGACGCGAATCGGTTCATGCGGGCCCCCGCGAGGCGCCCTGGCCGTACACCCTCTGTTCGGACCTTGAAGTAAAACCAAACAGTCGGTATGTTTTCATTTCGGCGATGCTAGGCACGGCGTTCGCGGCATGTCAATCCGTCAGATGCAGGTGGCGGCCTTTGCGACAGCAGTCGAGATCGCTCGATCCAGGCTTCACGATCTAGAGTCCTTTCAGGATCTCCTGCCTCTTCTTTTCGTACTCCTCCGGGGTGATGAGCCCTTTGTCCCTGAGGTCCTTGAGCTTGCGAAGGCGCTCCTCAGCGTCTCGAGGCGCGGGCGGCGGGGCGGAAGCCGCCGATGAGGGCCCTGCCGAAGCCGCGGGCGCAGGTGCGACGACGACCGGGGGCGGCGCGGGCGCCACGACGGCCGGAGCCGCCGCAGGGGGAGCGGCGGGCGGCGCCGCGGGCGTCGTCGCGACCGCCTCGGGCGGGGGCGGCGTGGCTGCAACCTGCGCCAGGTCGAATACAAGCCAGTTCGTCCGCTCGTGCCCGAGCCACCGGTCGCCGGGAATGAGGGGGGGCGCCGCGCCGAGGACGCTCTTGGCAGCCAGGCGCGTGTCCGCGGCGGTCGGGATATCGCGCGGGTCGAGCTTCGACGGCAGCGTGTCGACGTTCTCGACGAAGGCGATGTTTCCGAAGACGAGGTTGAGCTTTCCGTCCTTCACGAAGGCGATGCCGTCGGAGAACCGGATGGACCCGAACGTGAGGGCCCTCGGGACGTTGCGCGACGAGAAGTAGACCCACTGGTCCGGCGACGCCCTGCGCAGGCCCTCGGCCAGCTTCGGCGCCAGAAGCGCGACGTCCTCGGGGGCGAAGATCGTCCCCTGCTCACGCCACTTCAGGAACGAGTGCTCCTCGAGCGTGACTGCCGCGAGGATCCTCGAGGCCACGTCGTTCGAAACGGTCGCCGGGTGATCGTATTTGAGCGCGGCGCCCGACGTCTGCTTCGCGAACGACCTGAGGGAGATGCCGACCGGCCCCTGCGTGTAAAGAGGGACCTCGCGCGTCGTCGAGCTGCATCCGACGGCGAGAAGGAGAATCGGGAGCACACCGGACGCGGCGGTAACGACGAGCTTCTGGCGAGATTGGGTCCCCACGAACGTCCTCCCCTTCGGCCCGTCTGAACCAGACGGTCGGTTTGTTTTTACAACCTAGTGCCCGCGCTAACGCGCTGTCAAGGAGCAACTTGCATCGGCGCGTCGGGGGCGTGCTCCCCTCAGACGAGGCGGGCCTTCTTGCGGTTCGCGAGCTTCTCGGTGAGCTGGAGGTTTCGGCGAATCTGTTCGAGCATTTTCGCCTCGAGCCCGCCGCGGCCGCCCGAGACGCGGACGTCGCGCCGCTTGGCGCGCCCGAAGGCCTGCCGGGCGGCTTTGGGGTCGCCGAGCGCGAGGTACGCCAGGCCGAGATGCGTGAGGCCCGTCGGAGTCTCGCCGAGGTCCGTCGCGCGGCGCAGGCACTCGACGGCGCGGTCGAACTCGCGTCGCTTGTAATGGACCCAGCCCTTGGCCGCGAGCGGGAACTGCCGCATCTCCTTCGGGGAGAGCTTCAGCGAAAGGTCCGCGAGCTCGAGCGCCGCGTCGAGGTCCTCCCCCATCTCCGCGAGCGCGGTCGCGCGCTGGAAGTATGCGATCGAGCGCGCGTAGTTGGACCTCACGGCGGCGAGCATCTCTTCGGCGACGCGGCTCCCCTCGCGGAACTTCCCCTCGGCCTTGAGCGCCTCGAGAAGCGTCGTGTAGGCCGCCGCCGCGACCATCTCGCCGGGCTCGCGCGAGAGGACGCGGCGCGTCGTCGCGACGGCCTCGGACGTGCGCCCCACGGCCGAGCACAGGAGCGCGTAGGCGATCAGGAGCGTCGGGTTCTCCGCGTCGAGCTTGAGCGCCCGCCGGTAGATCGCGAGCGCCTTCTGCGGGTCCCGCGCCGCGGCGGCTTCGGCGCGGCGCGCGAGCTGCGCGGCCTCGCCCGTCACCTTCGGAAGTGCACGCGCGCCCGAAGGCGCGAGGAGCTTGCAGGCCTCCTGGTACTCGATCCGGTTCGGGTTCAGCTCGAGCGCCGACTGGAACCGTTCCGCCGCCTTCTGCGTCCAGCCGCGGTCGAGGTAACAGAGGCCGAGCTGGTAGAGCGCGTCCTCGTCGTCGGGGTCGAGGCGCACGGCCTTCTGGAACGCCTCCGTCGCCTCGGACAGGCGGCCGCGTTCGTATGCGATCGTTCCGAGGAGTGAGAACGCCTGGGGGTTCTCGTCGATCTCGACGGCCTTCCGGAGGAACGTTTCGGCGCGGGCGAGCTGGCCCTGGAGCGCGAAGAGGGCCCCGAGGGCGAAGTGAGGAAGGAACTCGTCGGGCTTCACCGCGATGGCTTCCTTCAGCGCCTGGAGGGCCTCGTCCGTGCGGCCGGCTTCGTTCTCGAGGACGCCCGTGTAGACGAGGGCCTCGAAATGGCGCGGCTCGCGCGCGAGAACCGTCCGGAGCATCTGGGCTGCGCGCTCCGTCTCGCCTTCGTTGAACGCCGTCTCGCCGAGATAGAACGCGAGCTCCGCGTTCGTCTTGTCGAGGCGGAAGGCCTCCTCGAGAGCGTGAACCGCCCGGTCCGGGTCCAGAGCGTAAAACGCGAACTCCGCGTCCGCGAGCAGCGCCTTGAACCGCTCGCGCCTCTCCCCCGCGAACCCGCCGAGCATCCGCTCCTTGCGCTCGAGAAAACGCTCGCGCTTCTCCATCGCCGCCATGTGCAGGTCGACGCGCGTCTCCCAGAGGTCGAGGAGCTCCTCTTCGACGAGGAGCCCCTTGCGCTCGAGCAGGTCCTTGAGCGCAAGGAGGCCCGTCTGCGAGACGAAGCCGTTCTTCTCCTGCCGGTTCAGCGCGTCGAGGAGCATCTTGAGCGTCTCGGCGCTGCGTTTGACGATCTCCTCGAGGACGGAGACGCGCTCGAGGAGGTGCTCGTCCAGCGAGACGCCTTCTTCCGAGGTGCTTTCGTCATACGTCTCGGCCGCGCCGGAGACGACGAGGAGCTTGCTCTGGCACTTCGCGCAGAACTCGCGGTCGAGCTCGTTCGCCGTCGCGCAGACCTGGCAGATCACGAGGTGAGCTTCTCCCCGCCGGGCCCGTCGTAACGGTAGACGCCGCGGCCCGCCTTCCGGCCCAGCCAGCCCGCGTCGACCATCTGAACGAGAAGAGGGCATGGCCGGTACTTGTCGTCCCCGAGGCCGCCGTGGAGGACGCGCAGGATCGCAAGGCACGTGTCGAGGCCGATGAAGTCCGCGAGCGTCAGCGGGCCCATCGGGTGGTTCATCCCGAGCTTCATGATCCCGTCCACCGCCTCGGCCGTCGCGACGCCCTCGTGGAGGACATAGAAGGCCTCGTTGAGCATCGGCATGAGGACGCGATTCGAGACGAACCCCGGAAAGTCCCGGCAGGGAAGCGGCGTCTTCCCCATCGCCTGCGCGAGGGCGACGACGGAGGCCATCGTCTCGTCGGACGTCGCGGCGCCGCGGATGACCTCGACGAGGGTCATGACGGGCACGGGGTTCATGAAGTGCATTCCGATGAACCGCTCCGGGCGTTTCGTCGACGCCGCAAGACGGGTGATCGAGATGGACGACGTGTTGGACGCGAGGATGCCCTCGGGCTTCACCGCGGCGTCGAGGCGCCCGAAGATCTCCTTCTTGACCGCCTCGTTCTCGACGACGGCCTCGACGACAAGGTCCGCGTCCGCGAAGGCCGAGACGTCGGTGGCCGGAGTCACGCGCGCGAGGGCCGCGTCGCGGGCCTCCGCCGAGACCTTGCCTTTCTCGACCTGCCGGCCGAGGTTCTTTTCGATCGCCCTCAGGCCTTTCTTCACGACGTCCGGGGAGACGTCGAGAAGAACCACGTTTCGGCCCGCGAGAGCCGCGACGTGCGCGATTCCCGCCCCCATCTGCCCGGCGCCGACGACGCCGATCCTGTCGAGACTCATCCCGATGACTCCTCGCTGAAGGCCGCCCTGGCGGCCCGGCACGGGAGCGTATATCAGGAAGGCGCGAGCGCCACGCGCGGGGAGCGGGAGGCCGCCGCGGCGAACGAGACGCCGATGCCGACGAGCGACGCGGCGCCCCAGAGAAGCGGCCCGGCAAGCGGCACGAGCGAGGCCGCGCCGAGGGCGAGCAGGCCGAGCGCGGCCGCCGCGGGGTCGCCGAAGAGCGCGCTTCCCCGCGGCGCCGCCGCGTTCAGGCGCCGGCCCAGCGCGAGGAATACCGCGGCGAGCCCCCAGGCTTTCGCGGCGACGAGAACGGCGAGGAGCGCGGCTCCCGCGGCGAGCGCGAGCCGCGACGGGAACAGCGAGAGCGCGAGCGCGCCGGCAAAACCCGCCGTGAGGACCGCGGTCGCGCCGAACACGCCGAGGAACGCGCCCCGCCCCGGTACGCCGGCGGCGGCGGCGCCGAGCGCGCGCGGTGCGGCGAGGAGGAGCCCGAACGCCACGATGAGCCACGCGAAGAGGAGCGCGAGGCGGAACGAGAGGAGAAACGGCCACTCGGCGAGCGACGCCGCCGGCGACGTCTGGAGCTCCGTCGCGACGGCGGCCTCGAGGGCGGAGACCGTCCGCACCCTGCCGCCCACCTGCGGGGAGCTCTTCGCACCCGGACCGTCCGAAGAGACCGCCGGGGGATTTTCTTCGAAGGCGAGAGAGCCGCCGACCGACAGGACGTCGCCGTCGATCCGAGCGCCCCGCTGGACCGTCGCGTCGGAGCCCAGGAGAATGAGATCGCGCCGAATGCGGCCCGACACCGTGGCGTGGCCGCCTCCGACCAGCACGAGGCTCCCGTCCAATTCACCTTCTAAGAAGAACTGCCTTCCAAGAAGAACGACGTCTCCCGTTCTGGTCTCGCCCTTGCCCACGCGCATTTCCGAAGCAGAACTCTCCTCCGAACGCGCCGCCGGCGACGCGAGGAGCAGGCTCGCGGCGAGGAAGATGGGGGCGCGCGTCTGCCTGCGGCGCATGGCGCCGCGTCAGCCGCGCGCGGCGCGGACGGGCCGTTTCGCGAGGCGGCGCGCAATCAGTGCGAGCGTCCCGCCCGACAGGAGCAGCAGGCCGCCGAGCGCCGGACGGAGGCCACCGGAGCCCGCGAGCGCCCGGCCCGTGGCGTCGGCCAGCGCCGGAGCCGCGGCAAGGGCGGCGCCGAGCGCGCCCGGAGCCGTGACGGCGATGACTCGCGCCCACAGGTCGATCGCGACAACGGGTCCGAGCGACCACAGGGGGGCCAGGAAAACGGCGAGACTGGCCGCCAGAAGGCCGGCAGCCGCCAGGGCGGGCACGCGCCAGGACCGGGCCTTCCGGACCTCCCACGGGGCGAACGGACGGGCGGCGAGGATGGCGGCGGTCAGCTCGGGCCCGGGAACCGGAGACGAGCCAACACACTCATCCAGAAGGAGTTCAAGGCGGCGATCCAGCTCCCTCTCCTCCGGAGAGAGGTCGGCAAGCTGCTCGTGATCGTTCCGGATCTCCATCATCCCGCCTCTCTATACGATGTCCTTCGGCAAAAGATCTCGCAGCGCCTGCCGCGCTCGAAAGAGCTTGTTCTTGACCGTCCCGAGGGGCATCCCCTTCAGCGTCGCGATCTCCTCGTAGGGCATCTCGCCATAGTGCCGGAGGCTGATGAGCTCCCGATAGTCGTCGGGCAGCCGGTCGATCGCCGCGGCGAGCGTTTCCCGCAGCCTTCGGCGGGTCAGGTCTTCGAGCGGGTCCGGCCGGCTCTCGCGGGGCTCGGCGATCCGGGTTTCGCCGTCCTCGCCCTGCGGCAGCTCGAGGGGCAAGGGCCGGACCTTCCGGCGCCTCAGGTGGTCGATGGCGGCGTTGCCCGCGATCCGGAACAGCCAGGTCGAGAACTTGTACTTCGGGTCGTACGAGTCGAGGGCGGCGTGGACCTTGAGGAAGACCTCCTGCGTCACGTCCCGTGCGTCCTCGGCGTCATTCGTGTATCGCTCGACGAACCGGTAGAGCCTGACCCGATAGCGCTCCACGAGAACCCCGAACGCGTCGCCCTCGCCCGCCAGCGCGGCCCGGACGAGCTCGGCGTCGTCGCGCTCGGACGCGGATTTCACGGGCGGCATCGTGCCACAAGCACTATTTTCCGGATGAACCCCCTGATTCGCCTCGTCGGCGTAGATTCTCCGCATGAGCCGCTCGCGCGCCCATGATTTCCAGGACCTCATGCGGCACCGCATCGAGGAGGTTCTCCTCGTCGCGAGCCCCTACGACGCCTTCATCCTCGAGCAGGACGAGCAACTCGACGCGCGCGAGCTCACCGAGCCCGACCACATGCCGGACATCACCGCCGTCTCGAGCGGCGCCGAGGCGTTGGCGCTCGCGGCTCGCGAGCCCCGCTCCCGTCTCATCCTGACGACGTCGCACATCGGCGACATGTCGGCGGTCGAACTCGCCGGCAGGATGAGGGAGGCGCAGCCGGGCATCCCGGTCGTCCTCCTCGCCTACGACCTCGCCGAAATCGGAGCCTTCGCGACGCGCCCGGAGACGCGCGACGTCATCGACTCGGCGTTTCTCTGGCAGGGCGACGTCCGGCTGCTCGGGGCGATCGTGCGCTCCGTCGAGGACCGCCTCAACGTCGAGCACGACGCGACCGGGTTCGGGGTGCAGGTCATCCTCCTCATCGAGGACAACGTCCGCTACACGTCCTCGTTTCTCCCCGTCATCTACGACGAGCTTCTCGCCCACTCGCACCGCCTTCTCTCGGAGGGGATGAACCTCTCTCACAAGCGGATGCGGATGCGCGCGCGGCCCAAGATCCTCCTTTGCCGGACGTACGAGGAGGCCCTGGAAGCGTTCGCGAAATACCGCGAAGAGATCCTCGGGGTCGTGTCCGACGTCGAGTTCCCCAGGAACGGCGCGAAGTCCCGGGAGGCGGGGCTCGACTTTGCCCTCGCCGTGCGGGCGCAGGTGCGCGACATCCCGGTCGTCCTGCAGTCGTTCCGCAAGGAAAACGAGGCACTGGCGGTCGCCGCCGGCGCCTCGTTCCTCCTGAAGGGCTCGCCGATCCTTCTTCACGACCTCCGGCGGTTCATGGTCGCGTACTTCGGCTTCGGCGACTTCATCTTCCGTCTCCCGGACGGCTCCGAGGTCGGGCGGGCACGGGACATGAAGGAGCTGGAGGAGAGCCTCGCGGTCGTGCCGGCCGCCTCGATCGCCTATCACGCCGAGCGCAACCACTTCTCGAAGTGGCTGAAGGCGCGCACCGAATTCGCGCTCGCGCGGCGGCTGCGTCCCGAGAGGGTCACGGATTTCGCGACGCACGAGGACCTGCGGCGGAGCCTCATCGAGGCGATCGGCGCCTACCGGAGAGACCGGACCCGGACGCTCGTCGTCGACTTCGATCGTCAGACCTTCGACGCCGCCGGGAGTTTCTCCCGCATCGGCGGCGGTTCCCTCGGCGGGAAGGCGCGCGGCCTCGCCTTCGTGCGCTCGCTCCTTTCCGATCACCGGCTGGAGGACCGCTTCCCGGACGTCGAGGTCTCCGTGCCGGCCTCGGTCGTGCTCGGAACCACCGTGTTCGACACGTTCCTCGACGCGAGCGCGCTTCGCGATTTCGCGATCAACTGCGCGAACGACGACGAGCTGCTCGAGCGTTTCCGCACGGCTCCGTTCCCGCGGGAAGCCCTTCACGACCTCGGCTCCTACCTGGCCCGTGTCCGCGAGCCGATCGCCGTCCGCTCGTCGAGCCTGCTCGAGGACTCCCAGTACCAGCCTTTCACGGGCGTCTACGACACCGTGATGCTGCCGAACCAGGGAGAGCTGCCGGACCGTCTCGAGTGCCTCGTTCTCGCGATCAAGCGGATCTACGCGTCGACGTTCAGCCAGCGCGCGAAGAGCCACCTCAGGGCGACCCCCTACCGCCTCGAGGAGGAGAAGATGGCCGTGATCCTCCAGCGGATCGTGGGCGCACGGCACGGCGCGCGTTTCTACCCCGACTTTGCGGGGGTGGCGCGGTCCTACAACTTCTACCCGGCGCCTCCGATGACGGCGCGGGACGGCATCGCCGCCGTCGCGCTCGGCCTCGGCAGGACGGTCGTCGAGGGGGAACGCTGCGTGAGGTTCTGTCCCCGCGCTCCCCGCCAGGTCCTCCACTTCTCCTCGGTGGCCGACACGCTCGAGACCTCCCAGCGCGGGTTCTGGGCGCTCGACCTGGCCGGGGCGGACGGCGCCGCGAACACGCGCGAGGCGTGGTTCACGCTCGGCGCCGCCGAGACCGACGGCACGCTCGCGGCCGTGGGCTCGACGTTCTCCGCCGAGAACGACGCCATCTACGACGGCGTCTCGCGTCCCGGTCCGAAAGTCGTCAGCTTCGCCGCGATCCTCAAGCACGACGCCTTCCCTCTTGCGGCCCTCCTCACGTCGCTTCTGAAGATCGGAAGCGACGCCGGCAACGCCCCGGTCGAGATCGAATTCGCGGCGAACCTCTCCGTTCCCCGCGGCGCGCCCGCGCAGTTCGGTTTCCTCCAGATGCGCCAGCTCGCGCCGTCCCGCGAGCTCGAGGAGCTCGATGTTTCGGGGGTCGACCCGAGCGCGCTCCTTTGCCGGACGACGCAGGCGCTCGGCAACGGGAAGATCGAGGGGGTCAGGGACCTCGTCGTCGTCGATCTCCACCGGTTCGAGCGCGCGAGGAGTCTCGAAGCGGCCCGGGATGTCGCGCGGCTGAACGAGCAGCTCCTCCGGAGCGGGACGCCCTACCTCCTCGTCGGTGTCGGGCGCTGGGGCTCACGAGACCCGTGGCTCGGGATCCCCGTCGCGTGGGAGCAGATCTCGGGAGCGCGCGCCATCGTGGAGGCGGGCCTCCCGGGGCTCAAGGTCGAGCCGTCACAGGGCAGCCACTTCTTCCAGAACCTCGTCTCGTTCGACGTCGGCTACTTCACCGTGGATTCCGGCATCGAGGGCGACTTCGTCGACTGGGAATGGCTCTCCCGGGAGCCCGCCGTCTCGGAGTCGGGTTCCGTGCGGCACCTCGCGTTCGCACGGCCCCTCCTCGTGAAGGTCAACGGGCGGCACCACGAAGGGGTCATCTTCAAGCCCGGAATGGCGGACCGCGACGACGTCAGCCCGCCGCCGGCCCGGGTCCCGGTTCCCTGAGCCTCAGCGGCCGCGCCGCGTCCGTCACGGCGTGGATCTTCGCCGCGTAGCCGGTTCCGCGCCGCACGTCCTCGTCCGTGAGGTAGTGGACGTCGAGGAGGCCCTGCAGGCGAACGCCGGTTTTCATGTAATTGATCTCCGCCAGGCAGGCGCTCCAGCCCTCGAGCCACAGGGCGAGCGCGCGGCCGTGCTCCCGGTCCCCGTCCACGTGGATCAGGAGGTCGAGGTCGCTCGCGGCGCGCGCCGTGCCGTTCTTCGCGCTGCCGAACACCCAGATGCCCCGCACGCCGATGCGCGCCGTCTCGGCTTCGGCCGCGATCCGTTCTGCCATCGCAAGCCGCCAGCGCGAGTGGTCCTCCGGGAGCCCGGTCTCGCTCGCCCGGGGCGTCCCGGGCGCGGGCTCGAACGCCGGACCGGGCGTCGCGAGGATCGCGACCGCGTGGTCCTGGTCGGCGTTCAGGAGAACCTGCAGGATGGAGCCTCCCGTCGTCCGCGGGACGTCGATGACCCTCACGACGTCCTCGAGGTCGCGGAAATCGGGCGCGAGGTCCGCGAGGACGCTCGGCGAGCCCTTGAGGAATTCCTCGTTGAACCGGATCTCGGGGTCGTCGGGGAAGAGGGGGACGTACCGGATCGACGCCTCGACGAGATCCTGGAAGAAATGGGTCCCGAACGAGAGGTCGGGCACGTAGTTGCCGCGCTTGCGCGCGATCTCGACGAGGACGGCCGTGTTGTTGATGTCCGAGTAGGTCACGGGCACGCCGAGACGAAGATCGCCGCGGCTGCCCCAGCGCCCCGGCCCGATCAGCGCGAACTGCCGCTTGGGAAGGACCTTGTTGAGACGGCTCACCGCCTGGCCGACCCGTTTGAGCTCGGCCGGGTCGGAAAGGGCCGCGTAGCCGTCCGGGTCGACGTAGACGACGTGCGTGAGGTCCGGAACGCGCCCGTTGGACACGTATCGCCGGGCCTCGAAGATCACCTTGCCGGCCGGAAGGTCGCGCGGGACCGCGGACGACGCTGCGCTCTCGGAGAAGCTCTGCGGCCGGCACTGCAGAAGGTAGAGGTCCCGGCCGTCGGACGCGAATTCGATGTCGACCGGGCCGCGCGTCTTCTCGCGCAGCAGGCGGAGGAGGGCGCGCATGCGGGCGAGAAACGGCGTCGACTCGAGCAGCCCCTCGAAGGTCACGACGAGCCGCGACGAGCGCGCGTTCCAGTCGATGAGGTACGGCCGGTGGATGCCGCTCTCGTCGGCGACGGAAACGAGCTGCTCGATCCCGGGGATTTCGGGACCGCACGCCTCGAACAGGCGGTCGAGGTCGATCGTCTCGAAACTCCCGGACTCCATGTCGATGACGTCGACCTTGCGGGGCGAATAGCGGATGACCTCGTCCTCGGTCACGTTGACGCGCAGGCCCGGCTGGCCGGGCGCCACGAGGACGGGATAGTCGTCGGCCAGGCGGTCCACGGCGCGCGTGCCCAGCCCGGGCACGAGCCGCACGAGCCCGTCTGCGCGCTTGATGCGCGCCGACCATCGGAACTCGTTGTTCGAGAAGGCGACTCCGGCGAACGTCGGAAGGAAGTACCGTCCGACCCGGCTGCCGACGACCTCCTGCAGGAGGATGCCCATCTCCTCGTGGACGTCGAGAAGTCCGCGCTCCGCGCGGTATTCGATCGGGTCCGGCCCGAAGACGGATGCGTAAACCTCGGCCACCGCGTCGAGGAGCGCCGAGAGGCGCTCGGCCTTCGAGCCCCGGTTCGCGAGGAAGAGGCTCTTGTACTTCCCGGAAAACGCCGCGCCGACGCGGTCCTCGAGGAGACTCGAGCTCCTCACGATGAGCGGCCGGCCCTCGAGATCGTCCAGCGCGAGCGAGAGCCCCTTGACGATCTCCGGCGAGAAGTGCGAGTTCTTGAAGACCTGGACGACGTGCGGGTATTCGCGCCGCACCTGGTCGATCTCGAGGTATTTGCGGTTGTAGAGGTCTTCGAGCTGGTTGTATTCGATGAAGTCCAGAATTCCGTCCGAGGTCACGTACCAGGTCTTCGGGATCTTGATCGTGCCGAGTGCGTCCGCGAACTCGGTCGATTTCCTCACGATCTGGCTCGCAAGGAGCAGGCCCGCGCTCTTGCCACCCACGCGGCCGTGGCTCTTCGGCGGCGCCACGACGTGGCGTGCGAGCTCGAAGAAGTCCGCGGTGTCGATGAAGTCCTTCGCGATCCCGACGAACCCGAGGTCGTCCGTGAGGAAGCGGTGGGCGAGCGAGACGCGCAACTCGACCTGGATCGTGCGCGAGAGCTGCCGGTCGTCGATGTGCGAATCGTGGAAGCGCCCGAGGGCTTGCGCGAGCTCCGTCGTGGACGTCCCCTGGTTTTCCGCCGCCCGGAGCAGGAAGCCCGCCATGTCGTCCTTGATCCACTTTTCGATGCACGAGCGAATCTCCTCGCCCGTGAGGTGCTCGGAGGCGACCCGGAACGCCTCGTCGGCGACGCCGAGGAGCGACTCGGGGCTGCGGCGTTCGATGGGGCGGTTGTCGTCGCCCTCTTCGGGCCCGCGCGCGCCCGTGAAGCGCGGCAGGAGATCCTGCGCCGCCGCCACGCCGTTCCAGCAGAGGTAGTTGATCATCCGTCGCGAGATGCGGATGAGGAGACGCGGGTCGGTGCTCCTCAGGAAGTCGACGATGATCCACCACTCGGCGCGCACCCCGGGCTCCGGCGGCGCCGGCTCGCCTTCCCAACCGTGGAGGAGATCGAGCAGGCGGCGCTGCAGGAGGAGCTGTCCGAGCCGCTCGGCAACGGTGTCGATGAGCTTGCGCTCCTCCTTGAGAAAGGGGCCCTCGTCGGACGCCGGCCGCTTCTCGCGGTAGAAGACCTCCACCGCGCCGACCGTCTCTCCCTGGACCCGGATCCCGGCCGACTGGCTCCAGCGCGTCGCGATTGCGTCGGGGGCCTCGTAAACCATCTTGTCGACTGTGATGCGCGCGAAGCAGGTTTCCGGGTACTGCCAGCCGAACGGCAGAATCTGGACGACGTTCCGGAAGATCTCGTCGAGGGACGACTGAGGCGTGTTGCAGACCTCGTTGACGCGGTAGAGGCAGGTGAGCTCCTTCGCCCTCTCCTGCAGCGCGTAGAGGAGGTTGTCCGGCGTCGTCATCGTGTCGAGGCCTCGTCGGCCTGCCGCAGCACCGCGCCTCTTCCGGCGCGCCCGTCCACCTCGACGCGTAACGGCGCCTCGAGCCGGACGTGCCTCAGGAACCCGGTCTCGGACACGGCGGGGCGCGCGCGCAGCCACTCCCAGTCGATCGTCCCGATCCCCTCCGCGACGCAGCCGTAGGGCACGGAGAACGCCGAGAGGTTGTGGAAGAAGTGCGAACCCTGACTCATCTCGATCGGACGCCCTCGCGGCGAGACCTCGACGAGGACCCGCGCCCCGGAAACGTCCCCCCAGTTTACGGGAACGCCGAGCCACGGGTCGGAGCTGCCCCAGCGCCCGAAACCGACGAGAAGGTAGGGCCGTCCCTCGTCGAGAAGGCGCCGGTTGACGGCTCCGATCTCGCCGGCCATGACGGGCGTCTTCGCCGCGTCGAAGCGCTCGGGGACGAGGTACACGACGTCGGCGATCCCCTCGATGATTCCGTTCCCCATCATGAGGTCGGACGTGACGAGCGGCGACCACCCGCTGCGCTCCGACCCGAGGTCGACGGCTTCCGACGAGACGGCCATCCGCCTCCCCTGCAGGACGCACAAACGGGGAGCGGCGCCGCCCTCGTCCGGCAGCGTCAGCGCGAACTCCAGCTCCACGGGACCGCCCAGCGCGTGCTCGGCGGCGGCGAGGAGGGCGCGGACGAGCGCGGCGAGCGGAAGCTCGTCGAGGACGAGGAGAGGCGCGAACGTGAGGACGCGCGGCCCCGCGCGACCCAGCCCGGGCGCGAGCCTCTCGGACCGCGGATCGAGCGTCGAGGCCGTCAGGGCGAGGGTCCCGTCCTCCTCGGCGTCCGCGAGCGACGCGTGGACGAGGTACTCCGTCTCGCGGGCCGGGTCGTATTCGGGCGGATCACCCATTCTCACGGCCCAGAAACGCGACTGCGTCTCGCGGAGGAGGTCGCCGGCGGAGCCGTAGGGCGGCGTCGCCTTCGGGCGCGCGGGACAGAACGTCCAGGCCGGCTCCCCTTCGACGATCGTGCGGCCGAGCCCGAGCGCGAGCTGCGCGACTCCTTCCTCCGGCGCCGTCCCGCCGAAGCGGTGGAAGGCGAGCGAGCGCGCGACGCCGGAAACGTCCGGGTAGTGGCGCGTTCCGTGCCGTCGCCCGACGACCTCCTGAACGAGAACGGCCATGCGCTCGCTCTCTCCGGCCCCGATGCGGGCGCGGTAGGCGCGCGCCGGCGCGAAAAACGTGGATGCCCATACGAACTTGAGCGCCTCGACCATCCGCGTGAAGCGCGTGTCGGCGTCGAGCTGGTCGTTCGGCGTCATCTTCGTGCCGTAAACGCCGGCAAACGGGTGCTCGAGTGCGTCTTCGAGGAGGCTCGATGAGCGCAGTGCGAGGGGCGCCTGCACGTCTTCCATGAGCGCGCGCAGGTCTCCGACGAGTCCGGGGGGAAGGCTCGCGCGCTGGAACGCCATGGCGATCTCGCCGTCGCTCCGGCCATCGAGAACGCCCGGCAGCCCGTTCTCCGCGAGAAACGACTCGAACCAGTCCGCGGCGACGACGGTGAAACTCGGGACCGTCACCTCGAACGGTCCGAAACGGCCCCCGGGGAAAGCCGCGTCCAGGCGGCCAAGGAGGCGAACGAGGCCGGTGGCTTTGCCGCCGACCGGCCCCTCGCCGAGGCGCGTAAACCGCTCGCCCGCGCCGAAGCTCGACCTGGAGTAATGCGCGAGCCCGGGGGTCGCGATCACCCGGTCACCCGGTCACACCCAGCCGCGGTCCCGGCAGGCCTTCGCGACGCGGCTCACGGCGATCACGTAAGCGGCGTCCCGCATGTACAGCTTCCGGCTCTTCGCGAGATCCGCGACGTCGTGGAACGCCCGGGTCATCTTCACGTCCAGCTTGCCGAGGACCTCGTCCTGCGTCCAGTAGTGGTTCATGTTGCTCTGGACCTGCTCGAAGTAGCTGCACGTGACGCCGCCGGCGTTCGCGAGGAAGTCGGGGATCACGAAGATCCCGCGTTCCTGAAGGACCTTGTCGGCATCAGGCGTCGTCGGGCCGTTCGCGCCCTCGACGATGACCTTCACCCGGGGCGAGATGCGCTTCACGCTTTCGCCCGTGACCTGGTTCTCGATCGCCGCCGGGATCAGGATGTCGACGTCCTCCGCGATCCAGTCGCCGCCCGGCTTGACCTCGTAGCCGAGGCCCTTTGCCTTCGCCTTGTCGATCCCGCCGAAGGGGTCCGTGATCGTCATGAGCTGCGCGCCGTCCACCCCCGACTCGCGGCGGAAGGTCCAGGAGCACTGGTCCGCCTGGTCCCACGACGAGACCGCGACGACCGTCCCGCCCATCTTCGTGTAGAGCTGGATCGCGTACTGGGCGACGTTGCCGAAGCCCTGAACGGAAGCCTTCGTCTTCGCGATGTCGATCCCCATCTTCTTGAGCGCTTCGCGCAGCGTGAAGATGGCGCCGTAGCCCGTCGCTTCGGTTCGGCCGAGCGAGCCTCCCATGCCGACCGGCTTGCCCGTGATGAAGCCCGGGCCGCGGTGGCCGTGGATCGTCTCCCACTCGTCCATCATCCAGACCATGTGCTGGGGCGTCGTCATGACGTCCGGCGCCGGCACGTCGATGGTCGGCCCGACGTTCTTCGCGACCTGGCGCACCCAGCCGCGGCAGATGCCCTCCTGCTCGCGCGCCGAGAGGTTGTGCGGATCGCAGATCACGCCACCCTTGGCGCCGCCGAGCGGGATGTCGACGACCGCGCACTTCCATGTCATCCACATCGAGAGCGCGCGCACCGTGTCGACCGTTTCCTGCGGATGGAAGCGGATTCCGCCCTTGCTCGGCCCCCGCGCATCGTTGTGCTGGACGCGGAAGCCGCGAAACACCTTGACCTTCCCGTCGTCCATCCGGACCGGGATCGCGAAGTGGAATTCGCGGAGGGGCCACCGGAGAAGGTCTCGGGTCGGGGCATCGAGCGCAAGGACATCGGCGCTCTTGTCGAACTGTGACTGGGCCATCTCGAACGCGTTGAACGCGCCTTTCATGACGTGTAACCCCCATCTTTCATACTATTGGAACGCTGGTCGGACGTCAGGGAAATCGGCGTCTCACATCCGAACAACATCCGCACGCATCGTAAGGAAGGAGCCTCCCCGCCAGCCATGAGGCGGGTGAATCAGGCCTGCGATCGCGCGCGGGCCCGGCGCTCAAGCCGGGGATTGGGGATTGTCGGTCAGGGGGCCGCCGCCCCTTGCGGCGGCCCCCTCCTGCCGTACCTCCGCGGCGGACTCCTTCATCGCCGCCGCCAGTGTCTCGTATGCGTCCGACCATGCGTCCCTGACCTCGGGCGTGAAGCTCTCACCGAGGAGACGCCCGAGCGTCCAGAGGAGGGCCTGTCCGAAGGTCGCGTAGAACGGCTCTTCGACCCCGTAATGCGCGTGCCGGGTTCCAAGCGCCCGCACCGACTGCGGGATGAAGTCCGGTTCGACGAGCTCGAGAACGGCCAGATTGAGGGCCGTCACGAACATGGCGGCCTGGTTTTCGAGGTCGTGTCCGAAGAGCGGCCGAAGCGCGGGATCGAGTTCGAACAGGCGTTCGTAGAACGTGAGGGCCGCACTCTTCGGGATCGGCCGCAGCCGTTCGAAGGTGCTCCGGACGAGTTCCCTCTGGCGCGCGTTCATGGGCGGACCTCTCGTCGATGTTCCGGCGGCGCCTCCTAGACGAGCCCTTGATCCATCATCGAGTCGGCGACCTTGAGGAAGCCGGCGATGTTCGCGCCGTTCACGTAGTTCCCGGGGCACCCGAACCTGTCCGCGGTCTCCACGCAGGCCTTGTGGATGCTCTTCATGATGATCCGGAGCCGCTGGTCGACCTCCTCGCGCGTCCAGGCGTAACGCATGCTGTTCTGCGACATCTCGAGCCCCGACGTCGCGACGCCGCCCGCGTTGGCGGCCTTGCCGGGCGCGTAGAGGATGCCCGCGTCGACGAACGCGTGAACGCCGTCGAGCGTCGTGGGCATGTTCGCGGCCTCGGACACGACCTGGATCCCGTTCCTGAGGAGGTTCGCGGCGTCCTTCCCGTTGATCTCGTTCTGCGTGGCGCTCGGGAACGCACAATCGGCCTTGATGTTCCAGAGAGGGTTGTGGTCGAGCCGCGGGTCCACGGGCGTGAAGCGCGCGCCCTTGAAACGATCCACATACTCCTGGATGCGGCCCCGCCTGACGTTCTTCAGATCGAGGACGAACTCCATCTTCGTGCGGTCGATCCCCGACTCGTCGTGGATGAAGCCGCTGGAATCGGAGAGCGTCACGACCTTGGCGCCGAGGTCGAGGAGCTTCTCGACCGTGAACTGCGCGGCGTTGCCGCTGCCCGAGACGAGACACGTCTTGCCTTCGAGCGTCAGGCCGCGCGTCGCGAGCATCTCGGCGGCGAAATACACGCAGCCGAAGCCCGTGGCCTCGGTCCGGATGAGCGAGCCGCCCCAGTTCAGACCCTTTCCCGTGAGCACTCCCGCGAACTCGTTGCGGAGCTTGCGGTACTGGCCGAAGAGGAATCCGATCTCGCGTCCGCCGACCCCGATGTCGCCCGCGGGGACGTCCGTGTCGGGGCCGATGTGGCGATAGAGCTCGCTCATGAAGCTCTGGCAGAAACGCATGACCTCGTTGTCCGACTTCCCCTTGGGGTCGAAGTCCGAGCCGCCCTTGCCGCCGCCCATCGGAAGCGTCGTGAGCGCGTTCTTGAACGTCTGCTCGAAAGCGAGGAACTTGAGGATGCCGAGGTTGACCGACGGGTGGAATCTCAGCCCGCCCTTGTACGGCCCGATCGCGCCGTTCATCTGGATGCGGAAGCCGCGGTTGATGCGCACCTCGCCCTGGTCGTCCATCCAGGGCACGCGGAACATCAGGACCCGTTCCGGCTCGACGATCCTCTCGAAGATCTTGGCGCGCCGGTACTCGGGGTGCTTCTCGAGAACGAGCGAGACCGAGTCGGCGACCTCGGCGACCGCCTGGTGGAACTCGGGCTCCGCCGGGTTCTTCGCCTTCACGTCGGCGAGGAGTGCCGCGACATACTCCTTCTGTTTGTGAGTCTCCGGCCTGGCCTGGCCCTTGGCCCTGGGTTCGTCAAGCACGGAGGAACCATACTCTTTCATGAGCGCTCCTTTCACGCTGACCTTCTTCTTAACCCATTGAGCCCGTTCCCGGGGGTGTCAATGAAGCATTTGAACCATCGGCCTTGACTGCCCTGACCGGGCTGCCGTGCGTACCTCCTAAGTCCCTGGAACGACTGGGCGGACCGGGCGTGCGACCATAGCGGAAGTGACGTTGATCCGGTTCGATGGAGTCACGAAGCGCTACGGCGGCAAGACGGCCCTTTCGGATTTTTCCCTCGAGATCCCGGGAGGCGCGCTCTTCGCCCTCGTCGGCCCGAACGGCGCGGGCAAGACGACCGCGATCGGCCTCCTGACCGGCCTTCTTTCCCCGACCTCGGGCCGCACGTTTCTCGCGGGCGTCGACGTCGCGCGCGATCCCGTCACGGCGCGGGCGAAGCTCGGGTTCGTGCCGGACCGGCCGTACCTCTGGCCGAAGTGGACTCCGCGCGAGACCCTCCGCTTCGTCGGCGCCGTCTTCGGCGCGCGCGGGGCGGCGCTCGAGGAGCGGATCGACGCCGAGCTCGGGGCGTTCGACCTCGCGGCGGTCGCGGACGAGAGGAACGACACGCTCTCGCACGGCACCCGGCAGCGCGTCGCGCTCGCGCAGGCCTTTCTCCACGACCCGGCGGTCCTCGTCCTCGACGAGCCGATGGTCGGGCTCGACCCGATCGCCCAGCGCAGCCTCGGCGAGCGCCTGCGCGCGCTCGCGGCGCGCGGCTCGGCCGTCCTCCTCACGACGCACCAGCTTTCGCAGGCCGAGGAGCTCGCGACGGAAGCCGGGCTCCTCTTCGACGGGCGCCTCCTCGCGCGCGGCGCGCCGGGGGCGCTCCGGACGTCTTCCGGCCTGACGGGCGCGCTCTCGGAGGTCTTCTTCGCTCTCGCCGGGGACCGCCCCGCGTGAACCGCGTCTACCGGAGCAACTCCGCGCGCGCCGCAGCGCGGGCGCTCCTCGGTGCGCGGGGCGCCGCCCGGATTCCCGCGTTCGCCGGGCTCCTCTCGCTCCTCATCTTCGTCGCCCTCGAGGTCGCCGGGCTCGAGGCGGCGATCCGTGCCTCGGCGGCCGCGCTCGCGTATCTCCCCGAGCTCAGGCCCATGTTCCTCGTCGAGCGCCTCCTCGGCGCCGCTTTCGGTGCGGCCGCCGCGCTCGTCCTCCTCGGCTCTCTCACGACCGCGGTCTCGACGCTCTTCCTCTCCGAGGAGCTCCTCGCTCTCGCCGTCCTCCCGATTCCGCACCGGCGCCTCCTCGCGCGCCAGTCGTCGCTCACGCTCCTCCTCGCGTCCGCGCCGTCGCTCCTCCTCGCGATTCCGGCGCTGTGCGTCGCCGCGGCCGCCACGCGCGCCCCGTTCCTCGCAGCCGCGGCGGGCCTCCTCCCCGTCTTCGGGCTTTTCCTCCTCGCCGGCTCGCTCGGGATCGCGGGCGCGCTCATCCTCGTCCGGCTCGTCCCGCCGCGCCGGGCGCGCCTCTTCTCGGCGCTCGTCTCGGCGCTCGGCCTGTCCGCGGCGCTCGTCGGCTTCCGCGCGGCCCGGCCCGAGCGACTCTTCGATCCCGCCGAGGCGCTCGGCCTCCTGCAGACCCTCGGCGCGTCGTCTCCGCCCGCACCGCACGCGAGCCCCGTCGCGTGGGCGGCGCGCGGCGCAACGCTCGGGCTCTCGGGCGATCCCGCGGGACTCCTGCCGGGCGCGCTCCTCCTCGCCCTCGGCCTCGCGGCCGCGGCCCTCGTACCGGCCGCGCTCGCCGGAATCCACCGGACGGTCTGGCTCGGAGTGCGCGAGGCGCCCTCGGGACGGGCGCGGCTGCCGCGCCGGCGCGTGGCGCGCTCGCTCGGCGGCGTCCTCCTGCGCGCCGAGGCGGCCACCGTCCTGCGCGACGCCTCGACGCCGGCCCAGCTCGGCTCGCTCGCGGCCGTGTTCCTCCTCGACCTCCTGAACGTCCGCCTCCTGCCCGCGACGGACCCGTCCGCGCGCGACCTCGTCGCGGGCCTTCAGACCGGGCTCTCCCTCTTTCTCGTGTCGGCGCTCTCGCTGCGATTCGCCTATCCCGCGGTTTCGACGGACGGGCGCGCCGCCGCGGTGCTGCGGTCCCTGCCGCTCGATCCGCGCCGCCACCTCGTGGCCCGGTGGTCCGCGCGCGCCCTTCCGGCTGTCGCCACGTCCCTGCTCCTGACGGGCGTCAGCCTCGCGGTCCTCAAGCCCGCGGCCGCGACGTCTCTCGCCGCGCTCTCGGTGGCGCTCGGAGGCGGTCTCGCGATCCCGGCGCTCCACACCGGCCTGGGCGGCCTCTTCCCGCGCTACGACGCCTCGAACCCCGTCGCGGTCGCGCTCGGGCCGGGCGGCCTCTTCGCGCTCGTCCTTTCCACCGGCCTATCGCTCTTCGCGACGGTCGCGGTGTCCGCGGAGCTGCGGCTGCTCCTGTCGGCGCTTCTTCGCATACGGATCGGCCCGTGGCTGCCGCTCGGCGTCTTTCTTGGCGCGGCCGCCGCGGCGGCCGCGATCCCGATGGCCCTCGCCGCCCGGTCCCTCACGACGAGCGACATCTCTGTCGGGTGAGGTCCGAAGAGGATTTCTTGGAAGGGTGTATGAGCGATGCGCGCCAGGGTTGCGCGCCGGCGCGCCGACCCGCACGGGCACCTTCTAAGCAGAATCCTCTTCGATTCTCCTCGGTCCTCCCGATCAGGGAACGCGGTTGAGCTGCGGCTCGCCCGCGAAGAACCGCACGATCTCCGCGCAGGCGAGGCGCGCCATCGCGAGGCGCGTTTCCGTCGTCGCCGAGCCGAGATGCGGAAGGAGAACGACGTTCTCGAGCCCGAAGAGGGCCGCCTCGATCTGCGGCTCCCGCTGAAACACGTCGAGGCCTGCGCCGAAGAGATGCTTCGAATGAAGAGCCGCGGCGAGCGCCTTCTCGTCCACGATCGGGCCGCGCGCGGTGTTGACGAGGATGGCGCCCCGGGGCAGAAGGGCGAGCTCCGCGGCGCCGAACCGGCCCCGTGTGTCCTCCGTCAACGGCGCGTGGATGGACAGAACGTCCACCTTCTGAAGAAATCTCTTCAGGTCTTCCGCGTTCCCATCCTGGTCGAGAGTCGACACGTTCATCCCGAACGCTTCTCCGCGCTTCGCCACGGCTTTCCCGATGCGGCCATATCCGTAGATCCCGAGCGTCTTACCCTGCAACGACACGCCGAGGAGCTCCCGGGGCTTCCAGCCGTCCCATGTTCCCGAGCGGGCGAGCGCCTCGCCCTCGTGCAGGCGCCGCGCGACGGCGAGGATCAGCGCGAACGCGAGGTCCGCGGTCGCGTCCGTGAGGACGTCCGGCGTGTTCGTGACGACGATCCCGCGCGCGCGGCAGGCGGCGAGGTCGACGTGGTCCACGCCGACGGAGTGGCTCGCGACGATGCGCACGCGGGGCGCGGCGGCGAGCACCTCCGGCGTGATCCGCTCACGCGGGGTCGGCAGGAGCGCATCCGCGTCCGCGAGGAGGGGCCATTCGGAGCGCGGGAGGTTCCCGGCGCCGGTGACGACGGTGTGCCCCGCGAGGAGCTCCGCCGTCGAGGGCTCGACGAGAGGCTGGCCTACGAAGATCTTCATGGTGCCTTGTACGGGCGGACGAGAAGCCAGCCCGCGAAAAAGACGCCTCCGCCCGCGAAGAACATCCGCTCTTCGTAGCGCAGGTCGTCGCGGAAAAGCCCGATGCCGAGGCCGACGCCCACGAGGACGATCCCGACGAGCTGGAGCGCCCGGCCGATTGCGAACCTCACTCGGCGGCCCCCTTCGGCCGCTCCGGGCGCGCCCGCTCCGTCACGCGCACGGACACGAGCGCGTCGTCCTGCTCCGTCCTGTCGAAAAGGTCCATCCCCTCGCGCACGCGCCCGAACACCGTGTAGCCGCCGTCGAGGTGGAGCTGCGGTGCGAGCGTCACGAACCACTGCGAGCCGCCCGTGTCGGGACCGGAGAGGGCCATCCCGACCGCGCCCCGCACGTAGCGCAGCCCGTTGATCTCGTCCCGGATCTCGTATCCGGGACCGCCGCTCCCGTCGCCGCGGGGATCGCCCGTCTGGACGACGAAGTCGGGGACGACGCGGTGGATCACGATCCCGTCGAAGAAGCGCCTCGCGGCGAGCGCCCGGAAGCTCTCGACGGTCATCGGCGCCTCCTCGGCGTCGAGGTCGAGGACGGCGGTCCCGCGCGGGGTCTCGACGGCCGCCGCGAAGAGTGACTCGTTGGCGGCGCGCGCGAGGCGGTCGTAGTCCGCCTCGGAGAGTCTTGTCTTCACGGGGATCGGCCGGAACGAAACCGCCGTGGCGCCGTACTTCTCCACGAGGAGGCGCCGCGCCTTCTCCCGCGTCACGGCATCCGCGTCGTTCGCGTGCGCCGCAACGAGGGCGTGCCCCGCCTCGCCGCGCGACGCCGCGGCGTCG
>DATKLW010000141.1:0-28613 GCA_035542215.1 Thermoanaerobaculia bacterium
AGTTGGCGGTCGGGAGGCACCAGATCCCCATGAACGTGGCGTCCTGCCCGTTGAAGCGCACGTCCGACTCGTAGTCCTCCGCGCCGAGGACGACGTCGGCGATCTCGCCGAGGCGGACGATCGTCCCCTTGTCGCGTTTGACGACGAGCTGGCGGAACTCCTCGGCCGTCTGGAGGTCCGTGTTCGCGACGAGGTTCACGGAGACCATCGACCCCTTCGTGCGGCCGAGCGCGGAGAGGTAGTTGTTGTTCGCGAGAGCGTCGTGCACCTGGGAGGCCGAGAGGCCGAGGGCGGCCATCCGCTCGGGTTTCAGCCAGATCCGCATCGCGAACGTGCGGCTCCCGAGGATGTCCGCGCGCTGGACGCCGCTGATCGCCGCGAGCTTCGGCTGGACGACGCGCGTCAGGTAGTCCGTGATCTGGTTCTGGTCGAGGTCCGCCGAGCTGAAGCCGATGTACATCGCCGCGAACTGCGAGTCCGCGGTCTGGAGGTCGATGACGGGCGCCTGCGCCTCGGGCGGAAGATCGTTCCTCACCTGGGCGACCTTGGCCTGCACCTGCGTCAGCGCGGCGTTCGTGTCGTAGTTGAGCTTCAGGTGGACGGTGATCGTGCTGACGCCCTGCGCGCTCGACGACTCCATGAAGTCGATGCCGTCGGCGCTCGCGATGACGCGCTCGAGCGGGGTCGTGATGAAGCCGCGGACGAGGTCGGCGTTCGCGCCGACGTAGACCGTCGTCACGGTCACGACGGCGATGTCGCTCCGCGGGTACTGGCGGACCGAGAGCGAGCGGATCGACTGCAGCCCCGCGATCGTGATCACGAGGCTGACGCAGATCGCGAGGACGGGCCGCCGGATGAAGAGGTCGGTCAGCTTCATCAGGAGTCCTGCGGTTTCGGAGCCGGGTCGTTTCCGGGCTGCACCCTGTTGTTCACCTCGACGGCGGCGCCGGTGCGGAGCTTGAAGACTCCGGACGTGACGACCTCCTGGCCGGCCTTGATCCCCGAAACGACGGCGACCTGGTCGCCGCGGGACGCCCCGAGCCTGACGAACTGCTGCTGGACGCCGCGGTACGTCGCGCCCTTCGGGCTCTTCATCTCGGCGACGACGAAGACGGAGTCGCCGAACGGCGCGTAGGCGACGGCCGACGCCGGCAGCGCGATCACCGGGCTCGTCGCGCCGAGGACGGCCTCGGCCTCCACGAACATCCCCGGCCGGAGAGCGCCGCCGGGATTTGGCAGCGTCGCCTGCACCTGCACGTTGCGCGTCGCCTCGTCGACGACCGAGTCGATCGCGGTCACCTTGCCGGCGAGGACGGCGGCGGGGCCCGCCGCGCCCTGCGCCTTCACGCGGACGGTGACGCCGGGGCGGACCCGCCCGAGCTCCTGCTGCGGGACCGAGAAGTTGACGTAGATCGGGTCGAGCGACTCGAGCGACACGATCTTGTCGCCCGCCGCGAGGTACTGGCCGAGGTTCGCCTGGCGGATGCCGAGCATCCCCGCGAACGGGGCCCGGATCGTCTTCCGGGCGATCGTCGCCTTGAGCTCCGTGATGCGGGCCTCGCCTCCCGTGAAGTCCGCGACGGCCTTGTCGAGGTCCGCCTGCGCGAGGATCCCGCTCGTCCTGAGGCCGCGGGCCCGCTCGAGGCTGAGGCGGTAGAGCTCGAGCTGCGACTCGGCGGCGGCCAGCTGGGCGCGCTCCTGGCGCGAGTCGAGCTCCGCGAGAACCGTGCCCTCCGCGACCGGGCGGCCCGACTCGAAGTGGAGGGTGTCGACGACGCCCGGGAGGTCCGCGCTCACCATGACGCCGTGGACGGCCACGACGGTGCCGATCGCGGACAGGTTCGCGGGCCACGGCTCCTCGCGGGCGACCGTCGTCGTGACCGCTTCCGGAGGCGGCTGGAACGAGGAGTTTCTGGCGACGGCGGCCCTGACCTGTCCGAATTTCAGCGCGCCCACGGCCGCGAGGAACGCGGCCAGCGTGACCAACATCAAAGTCATCCGTTTCTTCATGGGGAAGCCCCTCCGGACCGCGGGACTATACGCTTTCAATTGAGACGTAGTTTCAATGCGCGGGCCGAAATCCTCGCGCCGTGATGCCCCTGTATCAGGGCGATGTGGAGCGCGCGGACGGAAGTTTGAGGGCAGCGCGAGCCGGAGGTGTGGGCATGAGCACGGTGGTCCCGGAGACCGACATCTTCACCGAGCCGGACGCCGACCCGGACACCCTGAAACGCCTGGGGCCGCTCCGCCCGCTGGCGGGCGTTTGGCAAGGGAAGAAGGGCCACGACGAGCATCCCGTGGCCGCGGGCTCCGAGGAGAACGAGTTCGTCGAGACGATCGAGCTGCAGCCGATCGATCCCCAGACGAACGGCCCCCAGCTCTTCTACGGCCTTCGCTACCACGTGCAGGTCGTGAAGCCGGGGGAGACGGCCACCTTCCACGACCAGATCGGCTACTGGCTCTGGGAGCCCGCGACGAAGACCGTCATCCAGACGATCGCGATTCCCCGCGCCCAGGTGCTGATGGCTTCGGGTCCGGCGGAGCCCGACGCGAAGGAGTTCGAGCTCTCGGCCCGCCTCGGCTCGGAGACGTTCGGAATCTGCTCCAACCCGTTTCTCCAGCACGCTTTCCGGACGACCGAGTACCGCATCAGGGTCGTCGTGAACGCCGACGGGACCTGGTCCTACGACGAGGACACGGTTCTCGCCGTCCTCGACCGCGACGAGCCGTTCCATCACCGTGACAGAAACACACTGACGAAAATCGCCGAGCCGACTCCAAATCCCAGGGCTCGGAACCGGAGGTCGTGATGACACAACTCCCGAAGGGACTGGTCGGCCTCATCGATTCGAAGCCGGAAATCGCTCTCCTGATCAACCTCGACAACTACTATTCCGAGCGGCTCCTGCCGGACAAGGGGATCGACAGCGAAGTCGTCTTCGAATCGCCGCGCTCGCAGCTCATGATTCGGACAGCCGTGAAGGGGACGCGGATCGGCACCCATTTCCACACCGTGGCGGACGAGATGGTCATCGTCACGGGGGGGAGCGGGGAGCTCCTGATCAACGGGGTCTGGATCCCGGTGAAGAGGGGAGACGTCCACGTCTGCCCGCGCGGGATCGTGCACGATACGAGGGCCTTCACCGAGAAACTGCAGTACCTCTCGGTTTTCACGCCGCACCTCCCGCCGGGAGGCGACATCAACTGGGTCGAATAGCGGCCGCGGCGCGTGTCCGGGCGAAACGCCCGTATGGGCAGGCTGCATCAGGTGCGCGGAACGCTTTCTGCCCCTAATCTTTCTCAGGAGACCCCAGGGCTCCGCTCGGGGAAGATGCGGGCCTTGGCAGCGATTTCGCCAAATCGAGATCCTTAGGAGGCACCCTCATGATCGACGAAACCCTCACGATGATCCCCGGCCCCACGCCGGTTCACCCGCGGATCCTCGCCGCGCTCGCGCGGCCGACCGTCTCGCACGTCTTTCCGGCCTTCGTCAAGACGTACGCGCAGGCGCTGACGGACTTCCGCACGCTCTGCCAGAGCGCGACCGGCAAGCCGTTCATCGTTGCGGGCAGCGGCACGCTCGCCATGGAGATGGCGCTCGTGAACGTCGCGGCGCCCGGCCAGAGGGTCCTCGTGATCTCGCATGGCTACTTCGGCGACCGTTACGCCGAGCTTGCCGCCGCGTTCGGCATCCCGTGCGACGTGCTCCGGTCTGAGTGGGGCCGCGCGGTCCCGCCGGAAGAGGTCGCGAAGAAGCTCGCCTCGACGAAGTACGCCGCCGTCACGATCACGCACGTCGACACGTCGACCGGGACCGCCTCGCCGGTCGAGGCCTACTGCGCGCTCCTCAAGGGGCGCGACGAGATCGTGATCCTCGACGGCGTCTGCGGAACCGGCGGCGTCGAAGAAGCGTTCGACCGCTGGGGCATCGACGTCCTGCTCACGGCCGCCCAGAAGGCGATTGCGGCCCCTCCCGGGCTCGCGCTCTGCCTGTTCTCGGAGCGGGCGATCGCGCGCCGGCGCACGTTCGCGTCCGTGCCCGCGTACTACGCCGACATCCTCCGCTGGCTCCCCGTCATGGAGGATCCGGGCCGCTACTACGCGACGCCCTGCGTCAACGAGATCGTCGCGCTCGGTGAAGCGCTCAAGATCGTCCACGAGGAGGGGCTCGAAGCCCGCTTCGCGCGGCATGCCCGGACGGCCAAGGCGATGCGCGCCGGCCTCCAGGCGATCGGCCTGAAGCTCGTCACGGCTCCCGAGAACCGCGCCGACACGCTCTCCGTCGTGTTTCTCCCCGCCGGCGTGGACGACGCGGCCTTCCGCAAGGGGGTCGCCGCCCGCGGCGTCGTGATCGCCGGGTGTCTCGGACCGCTCGCCGGCAAGGCATTCCGGATCGGCCACATGGGCAACATCGGCTCGGCGGAGGTCGTCTCGACGCTCGAGGCGATCGAAGGGAGCCTTCGCGCCCTCGGCGTCGACGTCGCTCCGGGCGCGGCGGTCGCCGCCGCAGCGGGGCCGCTCGCCGCCGCCGAGAGCAGAAAAGCACAGCTCGTTACGGCCTGAGACGCGCGTCGCGCGTAAGGAGGGCAGTCCATGCGAGGACCGGGTCTCTCCCATGATCTCCGGCAGGTGGTCGGCAAGGCCAACGTGCTGGACTCCGGCGTCAACCTCCGGCTCTACGGCTACGACGCGTACCTCGAAGAGCGGCGGCCCGACGCCGTCGTTTTCGTCCAGACGACGGAGGAGGTCGCCGGCGTCGTCAAGGTGTGCAACGACTGGGGCGTCCCGTTCGTCGCGCGCGGCGGCGGCACGAACCTGAGCGGCGGGACCGTCCCGATCAAGGGGGGCGTCGTCATCGAGATGATCCGGATGAACCGGGTCCTCGAGATTGACGTCCCGAACCTCCGGGCCCGCGTCCAGCCGGGGATGTTCAACCTGGAATTCGGGTCTGCGCTCGCCCCGCTCGGCTATCAGTACCTGCCCGATCCCGCGAGCCAGAAGGCCGCCACGCTCGGCGGCAACGTGGCAGAGAACTCGGGCGGCCCCCACTGCTTCAAGTACGGCGTCACGACGAACCACGTGACCGGCCTGACGGTCGTCCTGCCGGACGGCGAGATCGCGCGCTTCGGCGGCAAGGCGCCCGACGAGCCGGGCTACGACGTGACCGGCGTCTTCGTCGGGAGCGAGGGGACGCTCGGCATCTGCACCGAGATCGTCACGAAGATCCAGCGCCTTCCCGAAGGCGTGAAGACGCTCCTCGCGATCTACGACTCGATCGAGGAAGGCAGCGAGACCGTCTCGGCGATCGTGGCGGCCGGTATGGTCCCGGCGACGCTCGAGATGATGGACCAGCTCGTCATCGAGGCGGTCGAGGCCTCGATCAAGTGCGGCTTCCCGCTCGACTGCGCGACCGTTCTCATCATCGAGCTGGACGGGCTGAAGGACGACCTCGAGCGGCAGGCCGAGGAGATCACGGCGCTCTGCAAGAAGAACGGCGCGCGGGAGGTCCGCGTCGCGAAGAACGACGCGGAGCGCGCGGCACTCTGGGCGGGCCGGCGCGGCGCCTTCGGGGCGGTCGCCCGCATCACGCCGAGCTACCTCGTCTGCGACGGCACGGTGCCGCGCACGGAGCTGCCGAAGATCCTCAAGAAGGTCGCGGAAGTCGGGAAGAAGTACGACCTCAAGATCCCGAACGTTTTCCACGCCGGCGACGGCAACCTCCACCCGCTCATCCTCTTCGACTGGCGCGACAAGGCGCAGAAGGAGAGGGTCATGAAGGCGGGGATGGAGATCCTCGAGCTGTGCGTCGCCGTGGGCGGCACGATCAGCGGCGAGCACGGCGTCGGGATCGAGAAGATGGACGCGATGCGGCTCGTCTTCAGCGAGAAGGAGATCGAAGCGCAGGTGAAGGTCAAGCGCGCGTTCGATCCGGGAGACCTCTCGAACCCCGGGAAGATCTTCCCGGTCGCCCAGGAGGTGGCTCATGCTTCGTGACGCCGGCGGTCTCGCGCGGACGCTCGCCTCGATCACGGGCGAGGACCACGTCCTGACGGAAGGCGCGGCGGCGGCGTTCGCCGTGGACGGCGTCCGGCCGCGCATCGCCGTGAGCCCCGGGACGCAGCAGGAGGTCGAAGCCGTCGTGGCCGCCTGCGGCTCGGCGGATGCGGCGATGACGCCCTGGGGCGGCGGGACGTCGATGAGCCTCGGAAATCCCCCGGCCCGGCTCGACGTGGTCGTCCGCCTCGACCGGCTCAACCGGGTCGTGGAGTTCGACGACCTGAACCTGAACGTCTCGGCCGAGGCCGGCGTCAGGCTCGGAGACCTGCAGAAAGTCCTGAAGGGGAAGCGGGAGTTCCTGCCGCTCGACCCCGCCGAAGCGGACTCCGTGAGCGTCGGCGGCCTCGTCCAGAGCAATGCGAGCGGGCCGGGGCGCCACCTCTACGGCTCGGCGCGCGATTGGGTGCTCGGGCTCCGTGTCGTCCTGCCGACCGGCGAGCGCATCCGCTGCGGCGGCAAGGTCATCAAAAACGTCTCCGGCTACGACATGAACAAGCTCTTCATCGGCGGCTTCGGGACGATGGGAATCGTGACCGAGGCGACCTTCAAGCTTCTGCCCGTTCCCGCGACGCGCGCGACGGTCGTCGGCGCGTTCCGGGCGGTTCCGCAGCTCGCGTCCGTCGTCGCCCGCACGCTGGAATCGTTCCTCGTGCCCGAGGCGCTCGAAGCGCTCGACGCCCGGGCCCTGGAATCGGCCGGCGCCGGCTTCGCGGCGGGCTCCGGCTACGGCCTCGCCGTCTCCCTCGCGGGCAGCCGCGAGACCGTCGACAGGCAGGTGCGGGACTTCACGAAGCTCTTCGCGGACGGGCAGGCGACCGAGACCCGGACCCTCGACGCCGCGGCCGCAGAACCGGCGTGGCGCGCGATCCGGGACGTTCACGCGCCGCGAAAGGGGAGCGGCGTCGTCGTGAAGATCGCCGTTCCGATCGGGAAGACCCTCGATCTCTTCGCCGCCGCCGAGGGGCTCGTGGCCCGGGGCGGCGGGCACGGGGCCGTCACGGCCCACGCGGGGAGCGGAATCGTGCGCGCCGGAGTCGACCTCGAGAGCGGTGCGCCGCTTCCTCCGTTCCGGGACGCGCTTCAGGCCCTGCGCGCCCAGGCCGAGGCGGCCGAGGGAAGCCTCCTCCTCGAGGCGGCTCCGCTGCCGCTCAAGCGCGCGTTCGACGCCTGGGGCCGGACCCGCGACGGCATGTCCGTCACGCGACGTCTCAAGTCGGAGCTCGACCCGGGATCGGTGATGAGCCCGGGACGCTTCGTCGGCGGGATCTGAGGGGAGGCGACATGGCAATCGCGGAGCTGCTCCCACTGAACGATCTCATCGCCAAGTGCAACCGCTGTGGTTTCTGCCAGGCGGGATGCCCCGTCTACCGGGTCACGGGCGAGGAGCATTCGCTCTCGCGCGGCCGGCTCGCGGTCGCGCGCGGGCTCATGCTCGGCGAGCTCGAGCTGACGCCGGACGTCGCCCGCGCGCTCGAGGACTGCCTCCTCTGCCGGGGCTGCACGGCGCACTGCTTCCCGGGGATCAAGACCGACGAAATCGTCACCGCGGTGAGGCACGCGAACGTCCGGAGCCACGGGCTCCCGGCGTGGCAGCGCGTGCTCTTCCGGTCCGTTCTCGCCGATTCGCGGAAGCTCGAATGGGCCGGGAGATGGGCCGTCTGGGCCAAGCGCACCGGCCTCGCGAAGGCGGTCCAGAAGACCGGCCTCGCGGGCGGCGCGGACTCGCCCCTCGGCGCGGCGAACGAGGTCGTCCCGGATCTTCCCGAGCGCTCGTTCCGCCGCGGTGAGCGCCATGCCGGGGCCGACCCGGACAAGGCGACGTCGCGGATCGGGTACTTCGTCTCGTGCGGGTTGAGCTTCCAGTACCCGGAGGTGGTCGACGCGACGCTCCGCGTTCTCGGACGCGCCGGCTGCTCCGTGACGATCCTCGACAACACGTGCTGCGGCCGCCCGGCGCACGCCTACGGCGACGTCGACGCGGCGAAGGACATCGCGCGCCGGAACCTCGACCGCCTCGCCGAGGCGATGGGCCTCGACGCGATCGTCTCGGACTGCGGGAGCTGCAGCACGCACCTCAAGGACTATGGCGCGCTCCTCGCGGACGACGCCGCGTACGCCGGGAAGGCGGCGGCGTTCAGCGCGAAGGTCAGGAGCTTCAGCGAGTTCGTCGCCACGAAAGGGCTCGAGCCTGGCCGGGGCAAGGTCGAGGCGACCGTCACGTACCACGACCCGTGCCACCTCTCGAACCGCTTCGCGAAAGTGACCGCCCAGCCGCGCGCGCTTCTGAAGAGCGTCCCGGGCGTGACGTACAAGGAGCTCCCGGAAGCGGACTGGTGCTGCGGCGCGTCCGGCAGCTACACGTTCCTTCATCACCGGGAAGCGACCGGCGTCCTGGACCGGAAGATGGACCGCGTCGCGTCGACGGGGGCGAGTATCCTCGCGACCGAGTGCCCCGCCTGCATGATGCATCTCGGCTACGGTGTGCGCCGGCGCGGCCTGCCCGTCGAGGTGCGCCACGTGAGTCAGGTGCTGGACGAGGCCGCGGAGGCTCCGGCGCACTGACGAGTCCGACGGGTCGTCTTCGGGAATCCGAGGCAAGGAGAAGAACTGTATGCGATCCGCGTCCCGCATCGTGTCCCTCGTGTTCACGCTCGCTCTGGCCGTGCCTGCCGCGGCCGACGAGGGGATGTGGACCCTCGACAATCCGCCGGCGAAGATCCTGAAGGAGCGCTACGGGTTCACCCCGACGCAGGAGTGGCTCGACCACGTCCGCCTGTCCTCCGTGCGCTTCAACGACGGCGGCTCCGGCTCGTTCGTCTCGAAGACGGGCCTCGTGATGACGAACCACCACGTCGGCCTCGGCTGCATCCAGAAGATCTCGACGGCCGAGAAAGACTACGTCGCCACGGGATACGTCGCGCGGTCGGCCGCCGAGGAAGTCCCGTGCCCCGACCTCGAGCTGAACGTCCTCGTTTCGATGGAAGACGTCTCGACGCGGGTCCTGTCGGCGGTCAAGCCGGGAGCCAGCGACAAGGAGGCCCGCGAGCAGCGCAAGGCCGCGACCGCGAAGATCGAGAAGGCGTGCGCCGACGAGACGAAGCTCCGCTGCGACGTCGTGACGCTCTACGACGGCTCGGAGTTCCAGCTCTACCGCTATCGCAAATACACGGACGTGAGGCTCGTCTTCGCGCCGGAGCAGACGATCGCCTTCTACGGCGGCGACCCGGACAACTTCACGTTCCCGCGCTACGACCTCGACGTCGCGATCTTCCGCGCCTTCGAGAACGGGAAGCCCGTCGCTCCCGCCCACTACCTCACGTGGTCGGAGAACGGGCCGAAAGAGAACGAGCTCCTGTTCGTCCTCGGGCATCCCGGCTCGACGGGCCGGCTCCAGACGCTCGCCGAGCTCGAGTACTCGCGCGACGTCACCTACCCGGGCTACCTGTCGGCCCTCGAGCGCCGCAGGGCGATCCTGCAGGAGTACTCGAAGCGCTCGCCCGAGTCCGCGCGCCGGGCGAAGGCCGCGCTCTTCGGCGTCGAGAACTCGCTGAAAGCGATCGGCGGCTATCAGGCCGGCCTCCTCGATCCCGCCGTGATGAAAAAGAAAGCCGCGGACGAGGCGGCGTTCAAGGCCGCGATCGCGAAGGACGCCGAGCTCGTGAAGTCGGTCGGCGACCCGTGGACCGCCGTCGCCGGCGCACTTCGGAAGGCCGCGCCGCGGGCGAACGAGACGCTCTTCGTCGGCTTCGGCGGCTCGCGTCTCCTCGCGATCGCCGGGGAGATCGTCCAGCTCGTCGCCGAGAAGGAGAAGCCGAACGAGACGCGCCTCGAGGAGTACCGCGAGTCGGGCCTCGCGAGCCTCGAGTTCGCGCTGTATTCGAAGGCGCCGATCTACCGCGACCTCCAGGAGACGACGCTCGCGGGGCAATGGGTCCTGGCGGCCGAGAAACTCGGCGCCTCTCACCCGTTCGTCAAGACCGTCCTCGCGGGGAAGACTCCCGCCGAGGCCGCGAAGGCCGCCGTGGACGCGACGAAGCTGGACGATCCTGAAGTCCGCAAGGCGCTCGTCGCGGGCGGACGGAAGGCCGTCGAAGCCTCGACGGATCCGATGATCGTCCTCGCGCGGAAAATCGATCCGCTGCAGCGGGAGATCCGGAAGTTCGGGGAGGACGAGGTGGACGCCGTCATCGCGCGCGCCGCCGAAAGGCTCGGCCCGGCGCGGTTCAAGGCGTACGGCAAGAGCCTTCCGCCCGACGCGACGTTCACGCTCAGGCTCTCGTACGGGACCGCAAAGGGCTACCCGGCCGAGGGAACGCTCATCCCGTGGAAGACGACCTTCTTCGGCCTTTACGGGCGCTCCGCGGACTTCGACGACGCCGGGCCGTTCAAGTTGCCGGCCCGCTGGGTCGAGAAGAGGGGAGCGGTGGACCTCGCGACCCCGATGAACTTCGTCCTGACGACCGACATCATCGGCGGCAACTCCGGCTCGCCCGTCGTGAACGCGAAGGCCGAGCTCGTCGGTCTCATCTTCGACGGCAACATCGAGTCGCTCGTGTGGCGCTACATCTACACGGACGAGAAGGGACGCGCGGTCGCCGTCCACTCGAAGGCGCTCACCGAGGCGATCGCGAAGGTGTTCGACGACCCGGCGCTCGCAAACGAGCTCATGGGCCGCTGAACGGGCCGACGACGATCCGCGCCCGCCCGGCGAGCGCCGGGGAGTCCGGGCGTGTGTCGGGCCAGACGTCGAACGACGTCGGCCGGCGCCCGTTCGGCGCTCCCGCCGGGATCACCGTCGGATGGCCGGCCATGTAGAACGTGAGAAGGCTCGCGTCCATGTAGTGCGGCGCGACAATGAGAGGGGGACGGCCGTCGGCCGTCTGCGTCCCGGCGGCGAGCGCCTCGACGGTGCGCGCCTGCTCGCGCCGGCCCGAGAACCGTGAGAGGACGTCGCGAGCGATCCGGCCGCCGAAGAAGGGAAGCCTCGCGAGCGGCGCGGGGAAAAAGAGGAGCAGCTGAGCGGCGAGGCCGTACCCGATGAGGACGCGCCACGCGGTCCGGACGCGCCGGTCCCGGCCCCGCGGCCCCGCGAGGAGCAGCGCGACGGGAACCACGAGCGGGACGAGCGCCGGCAGCGGCCAGCTCGCGACGACCGGCTTCGTGAGCGCGAGGAGGACGAAGAAGACGACGCCGGGCGCGGCGGCGCAGAGAAGCCAGCGCGTCTCGCGGCGAAGCCGGTCGTCGCCCTCTCGCTCGACCTGACGCATCGCGAAGGCGAGCAGGAGAAGAAACGCCGGACCCGCGGCCCCGGCGAGGCCTCCGAGGATCGACAGGAGCGACGCGACCGGGTGCGCGCGGTCGACGGGGCCCGGCCGGTCTCCGCCGGCGCCGAGGTGACCGAGCGTGTGCGCGAGCATCGGCCAGCCGTGCCGCGCGTTCCAGACGATCATCGGGCTCACGCAGGCGAGGAAGAGCGCGAAGCCGGCGAGCTGCTGGAAGACGAGCGACCGGCGCCACGGGAGGCGCCGCCGCTCGAGAAAAGCATAGAGCGCGACGGAGGGAAGGAAGAGGACCGCCGTCTGCTTGAGAAGCGTCCCGATTCCCGCGAGAAGCCAGAGAAGAAACCACGGGCCCCACGTCGAACTTCCGGCGCGCCAGCGGCGGAAGAGACGGAGGCCGGCGGCCGTGAGGGCGACCCAGAGCGCGATCACGAGCGCGTCCTGCGTCGCGAGCTGCGCGTTCGCCTGGAACGCGGGGATCAGGCAGAACGTCGCGACCGAGAGAAACGCGACGCGACTGCCGCCGACCGTGAGGCCGATCCATCCAATTCCCCACGCCGCAAGAGAGAACGCGGCGATCGCGGGCAGGCGGACCGCCAGCTCCGTGTCGCCGAAAAGGCGGCACGAGAGCGCGATCGTCCACGGAAGGAGAGGTCCCTTCTCCACGTAACCGAAATCGAGATGCCTCGACTCGACCCAGTAGTACGCCTCGTCGCCGACGAGCTCCCAGGACGAGAACCACAGGTGATACGCGAGGCGCAGCGTAACGGCGCCCATGGCGAGCGCTGCAGCCGCGAGGCCGTTGCGGGCGCCTTTCATGAGCCGACGAGGGCGAGGATCCGGTCGACGGCGCGCGCCGCCGCGCCGCGCTCGCGGTCGGCCACGGCGCGCGAGGCAGCCGAGGCCCGCCGCGCGGCGTGGGGGCTGCGCAGGAAGTTCGCGACCGCGGACGCGAGAGACGGCGCCGCGGCGAGAGGCGACACGCGCGCGAGCGCTCCAGCGTCCTCGAGCGCGCGCGAGGCTTCTTCGCACGAGTCGTCGTGCGGCCCCATGACGAGCGGAACGCCCGAAAGAGCCGGCTCTATCGGGCTGTGTCCGCGCCGCGGCGCGAGGCTGCCGCCCACGAAAACGACCGCCGCCTTTCCGTAGATCGACGGGAGAAACCCGTAGCCGTCGACGACGAGGACGTCCCACCCGCGGGCCGGGGGCGCCGAGAGGAGTGAGGCGCGGAGGCCGTGTGCGCGCGCGGAGGCCGCGACGGCGAGGGCGCGCCCGACGTGCCGGGGCGCGAGGACGAGGCGGACGTCGCGGACGTTGCCGCGAATGGAGGCCAGCGCGTCGAAGAGGAGCTCTTCCTCCGGGGCGTGCGTGCTCGCGCCGGCGACGAGCGGCCCGCCGAGGCACGCCTCCCATTCCGCCGGCAGCGCCCGGCCTCGCGCCGGAGCGTCCCACTTCAGGTTGCCGGCAACCTCGACGCGGGCGGCCTCGGCGCCGGCGGCGACGAAACGTCCGGCATCGCCCGGCGTCTGGACGCCTATCCAGGCCGGGGCCGAGAGAATGCCGCGGAAGAGAGGCCGCACGAGGCGGTAGCGCTGCGCTTCGGCGTCCGTCAGGCGGCCGCTCGCAACGGCAATCGGGACCGAAGCCCGGCGCGCGGCGTCGAAGAGGCCCGGCCAGAGCTCGGCCTCGATGACGACCGCCGCCTCGGGGCCGAGAGCCGCCAGCCACCGCCGCATCGCGGCCGGGCGGTCCCACGGCAGGTACGCGACACCGGCTACGACATCCGGATACGCCCCGGCAAGAGCGTCGGCGATCCGCCGGCCCGCCTCCGTTCCCGTCGTCAGGAACGCGCGGAGGCCGACGGCGCGCCGCCCCATCTCCGCGACGATCGCCGAGGCCGCGGACATCTCACCGGCCGAAACCGCGTGGACGAGCCATGGTTTTCGCCCGGCAGCGACGCTCGGCAGGGAGCGGCCGAGCCGCTCGCCGAGCTCGCGCGGGCGGGCGACGTCGCGGCGGCGGCACAGGGCGATCGCCGGGACGAGACCGGCCCACGTCGCGGCCTCCATGCCCGCGGCCCAGGCGCCGAGCGCGAGTCCGTATGCCGCTCCCCGCGTTCCCGTCATGGGCCGCCCCGCTGCAGGGCCACGAGGCTCACGCGCCGCCCGGTCGACACGTTCCACCCGGTGGCCGCCGCGAGGACGCGCAGGCCAGGATGGCCGTCGAGGCCGAGCTCCTTCGCGAGCCCAGTCGTCGTCACGAGGACTCCCGGAGCCGAGCCCGCGGCCCATGCGGAAGCAGCGCGGGGGGACGGGAGGCGCTCGACTCTCCGCGGCGAAACGTAGACGTCGAGACTCGGTTCGTCGAAGCCGAACACGGCGACGGAGCCGGGTCCCGCGCGCCGCACGCCCGCGGCGATCGCGGGTACGGGGCGGAGCGGTTCGGCGAGGGGGAGGACCGCGGTGAGGACGATCGCGATCGAGGCGACGCCCGCGCCCGCGGCCCGCGCCGCGGCGCGGGGCCGGCCGCCGAAGAGCATGGCGATCCCTGCGAGCGCGCTTGCGGCGGCGACGACGAGGAGTCCGGCCGCGGCGAACCGGAGCGCCGGCGTCGGTGCAAGGAACGCGGCGGCTCCGAAGAGCGCGAGCCACGGAACGGCGCCGGGCAGGTAGAAGGCGAGGCCGGCGCGCGGGCTCGGCGAATCCGCGTGAACGCCGGCGGCGGCGAGCATCGCGAGGGGCGCGAGCGACGGGAGGACGTACGCCGGCAGCTTCGTCGCCGCAAGCGTGAAGACGAGGATCGGCGCGAGGATTCCTCCGAAGACGAGCGCGGCCTCCGGCGACCGCCGCCTCGGGAACGCGCGGAGCCCGGCCGGAAGGAAGAGAGTCCACGGCGCGAAGCCCGCGAGGATCACGGCGGGGTACACGAGGAGACCCGCCGCTCCGAAGCCGCCGTGCCCGTCGTTCGGCTCGAGCGCACGGCGGAGGACGTGGCGGCCGAAGAGCTCGGAAACGACGAGACCGTTCGTCGCGACGTTCGCGGGAATCGCCCAGCAGGAGAACACCGCGACCGCCGCGAGCGCGGCGGCCAGAGCGGCGCGCGCGAATCGAGGGCGTTCTTTCGGGCGCAGGGCGAGGAGGACGGTCGCGGCTGCGAGGAGCGGCAGAACGACGCCCGGAGGCCCCTTCGCGAGGAGTCCGGCCGCCATCGCCGCCGCGAGGCCGGCCGCGCGGCGCGCCGACGGGCCGCGACGCACGATGAGCGCGAGCGCCCACAGCGACGCGGTCGTTCCGGCGAGGAGGAGCGCGTCGGTGGTCGCGGCCGCGCCGTTGAGAAGGACCAGCGGCGAGGCGAGGAAGATCACGGCCGCGGTCGAGGCCTCAGCCGCGGGCAGCAGGAGGGACGCCGCCCGGAAGACGAACCAGGCGCTGAGCGCGAACGCGAGCGCCGACGGAAGCCGCGCCGCGGTTTCCAGCGGAAAGCCGGCGCCGAGAGCGGCCGCCTGCATCCAGACGAGCAGCGGCGGCTTCTCGAGCCACGGGACGCCGCCGGCCGAAGGCACGAGGGCGCCGCCGCCATTCGTCATGTCGAGCGCGGCGCGCGCGTAAAGAGTCTCGTCGCGGTCCCAGAGAGACGAGCGGGGCGACACCCAGAGGAGAAACGCGAAGAGCGCGACGCAGAGGGCCGCGACGCGTCGCGCCGCCCCGGCGGCGGACGCGTCGGAGCGAGCCTCGACGGCGTCCGAAGCGGCGATCGACACCGGAGCGCACGCTATCATTCCGCCCCCTGAGCCCTTCCGCTTCCCTCCGCCGCCTCGCGCGCGAAATGGCGCGCGACCGGGCGCTCGTGGCCGCGGCCGCCGCGGCGCTCGGGGGGCTCGGCGCCGCGCAGCTCGGCCTCACGTGGTGCGTGAAGAAGTGGGTCGAGGGGCCGCTCCTTCACGGCGCCGGCCCGGAGTCGCGCTCGCTGCTCGCCGGGTCGGCGCTCCTCGTGGCCGCGATCGCGGTCTTTCTTCTCCTTTCGCGCCAGGCGCTCGCGCTTCTCTCGCTCCGTCTCCTCCAGCGGCTGCGCCGGGCTGCGGCCGCGGCCGTCCTCGCCGGCCGTCTCGCCGACGTCCGTCGCCTTCCGCAGGGCGACCTCCTCGCACGCGTCTTCGGCGACGCGGCGCTCCTCTCCACGTTCGCCGAGCAGATCGTCCGCCGGCTCGCGGGCGATGCGGTCCTCGCGGCGGGCGCAGTCGTCCTGATGGCCGTCGTCGCGCCGGTGCTCTCCCTCGTCGCCCTCCTCGCGGCTCCGCTCGTTGGCCTCCTCCTGACCGGCCTCGGCGCCGCCGTGCGCCGGCGCTCCGCCCGCGCGCAGGCGTCGTCGGGCCTCCTCGCGACGGCCTTCGCCGACCAGGTCCGCGGCCTCGCGACGATCCGCGCCCTCGGCGCCGTGCCGTCGGAGACGAAGCGATTCGCGGCGGAGGACGCGCGGCTCTCGGCGAGCGTGCTCCGCGCCGAGGCGGGGATCTCGATCCTGATGGCGTCGGTCTTCGCCGCGGCCGCGGCGGGATTCGTCGCGGCCGTCGCGGGCGGAAGCGCCGCCGTCGCGGCAGGGCGCGTGACGGCGGGCGCGCTCCTCGCGTTCTGCCTCTACGCGGGGCAGGCGGTCGAGCCGCTGCGCCGCCTCGCCGAGGTGCACGGGATGCTCCAGCGCGCGCTGGCCGCCGCCGACCGCGTGTTCGAGGTCGTCGACCTTCCCGCCGAGGGCGCGGGTGAGCGGCGCTCGAACGCGCCCCGGCGCGGGGGCCTCAGGGTCGAAGGGTTGCGATTCCGCCACGCCGCGGGCGAGCCGCTTCTGGAAGGGGTCGACCTCGACATCCCCGAGGGCGGGCGGCTTTCGGTCTCGGGAGCGAGTGGCTCGGGAAAGAGCACTCTCGCGCGACTCCTCTGCCGGCTGGAGACGCCCTCCGCGGGGCGGATCCTCGTCGGCGGGGTCGATCTCCGGGACCTGTCCCTCGAGGACGCGAGGAGGACGGTCCTCGTCCTCGAGCAGGATCCGTTCGTCTTTTCCGCGACGCTCGCCGAGAACCTCGCGCTCGGGCTCGAGGGAAGCGTCGGGCGCGACGCGCTCGAGCGCGCCGCCTTCGACGCGGGCCTCGGCCCGCTCGCCGCGGTCCTCGACGGCGGCTTCGGCGGGCGCGTGGGGGAGGGGGGCCGGATCCTCTCCGGCGGCGAGCGTCAGCGGGTGGCGATCGCGCGGGCCCTTCTCAGGGATCCGCGGGTCGTCGTGCTCGACGAGGCCACGTCGGCGCTCGACGCCGCGTCGGAAGAGGCGCTCTTCGCCGCGATCGGGCCGTGGCTCGCGGGCCGGACCCTTCTCGCAATGGCGCACCGCGCGTCCACGCTCGCGCTCGCCGGCGACGGCCGCATCGCCTCCCTCGAGAAGGGGCGGATGATCCCGCGAGCCGGGGCCGCCGCGCCGGCCATGGTATAAAGGCGGCCTTCACCGGCTTCCAACGGAACTCCCCCCGCGACGGATGGGACATTTCAGAAGAGCGCGGAACGCGGTCCGCGTCGGAGGAGCCATGAGGAAGACTGTTTTCGCCGCAGCCCTGATTCTCGTCTCGGCCCTGCCGGCCGCCGGCCAGCTCGGGCCCTGGGGGCCGCCCGCGGGCGGAGGAGTCCCCGCGTGGGTCGACTGGAACGACAACGGCGCGGTGGACTTCGGCGAAACGACGATGTACCCGGAGCTCATCCAGGTGTTCCCGCTTCCGGTGCCGCCGCCTCCGCCGGAGGACCAGATCTACGTCCAGCTCCACGGGAACCCGTGGGACCCGGGCAACACGTACGACAACCGGATCAACGCCTATCCGCTCCTCAACCCGACGACCGTGACGCGGCGCCACCTGTCCAACAATCCGAACGGCGTCTCGGAGACGCTGACGTTCACAGGGGCGCCCAACACCTACGTCTTCCACTTCGTGGAGACGTACAACCCGCCGCCCGGCGTCCGGAGCGGCCGCCGGTCGCTCGGCACGGCGACGGGGGCGCTCGGCGACGGCGCGCTCCTCGACACGAACGGGGACGGCGTCTACGACACGCTCCAGATCAGCGGGTCGCACGGCGCCGTCAACGTCCCGGTCACCAACATCAGCCTCGTCTTCAAGGACGTCAACGGCGACGGCAAGGCGGACTACGTCAGCATCGACTGGCTCCTCTCCGGCCTCCTCGGCGTCAAAACGGGCGACCATCAGGTCTGGCTGCCGCTCACGGCGGACTCCGGCGGCCACCCGAACACCGTGACCGTCAAGATGCCCGACCCCTCGAACCCCGGAAGCTTCGGCGGCATCGACGTGCCGGTCCCGATCGTCCCGCAGGCCGACGGCGGCCCCAGCCCGATGGGCACCCCCGCGCTCTCCGGGATCGGCCTTCTCGCGCTCTCCGCCGCGCTCGCGGCGGGCGGCGTCCTCCTCGTCCGGGGCCGGATCTTCGTCTGAGCCGACTGGCGGCGTGCGCTTCGTCCTCGTCTCCCGGTTTCTCGCCGTCGAGCCGGGACGAAGCGCTTCGGCCGCCGTCCGGTTCGACCCTGAAGACGAGATCTTCGAGGACCATTTCCCCGGAATGCCGCTCGTTCCCGGCACCCTTCTCGTCGAGGCGATGGGACAGGCCGCCGGAGGGATCCTCGTCCGGGCGGCCGGCGAGGGCCGCTGGCCCCTTCTCGTGATGATCGAGCAGGCGAAGTTCCGGCGCCCGGTGCGCCCGGGCGACGAGGTGCGCCTCGAAGCGAACGTCCTGTCGACGCGCGGCGCCGCGGCGCGCGTGCGGACGGCGGCAAGCGTCGACGGCCGGCGCGTCGCCGAGGCCACGCTCGTTTTTCATTCGGTCCCGCTCCCCGAGGACGCTCCACGCCTCGCCGCATTCCGTGCGTGGGCGTCCGCCCGGCTCCTGGAGAGCGGCCTCGCGGCGTTCCTCGACCCGAAACCGGGGTCGAATCGATGACGGCGCGGCGGCGGGCCGGGACGTTTCTCCTTCTCGCCGCGGTCCTCCTCGCGGGCCGGACGATCGTCGCGCGCCTCGCGGGGGCCGGCCTCGGCGCCGACGTGCCGGTCCACGCGGTCCTCGTTCCGCTCGCGCAGCTCCTCGCCGTCGAGGTCCTCTTCTCGTCGAGGAAGGCGGCGGCGTGAGGATCCTCCTGTCGGCGGGCGAGGTCTCGGGGGACGTCGCCGGCGCGCTCCTCGCGCGGGAGATCCGGACGATCGATCCCACGGCAGCGCTCTACGGACTGGGCGGGCCGCGGATGGCGGCCGGGAACGTCGAGGTCCTGTGCGACACGAACCCCCTCGGCACCGTCGGCGTCTCGGAGGCGTTCGGCGTCCTCCCGTCGCTCGCGGGCGCGTTCCGCGCGCTCCGCGCCCGCGTTCTCGCCGATCCGCCGGACGTCGCGGTCCTGATCGCGAACGACATCTTCAACGTCGCGCTCGGCCGCTGGCTGAGGCGCCGGGGCGTGAGGACGGCCGCGTGGTTCCCGCCGCAGGTCTGGATCTGGCACGCGCTTGCGCGGACCTTCGCGCGCTCGTACGACGCGGTCCTCGCCTGTTTCCCGGAGGAGGTCGACGTCTGGAGCCGTGCGGGCGCCGAGACGCGCTTCGTCGGGCACTTCCTCGCCGACACTCTCGAGCCGGCCGGCGCCGCCGACCGGAGCCGGGCCCGCCGGATGCTCGGCCTCGCGGGGGAATCGCCCGTGGTCGCGGTTCTCCCGGGCAGCCGCTCGCACGAGGTCGCGAGGCTCGGCCCCGCGCTGCTGCGCGCGGCGGCGCTCGTCGCGGAGAAACGCCCCGCCGTTTCGTGGGTTGTGCCGGTCGCCGAGCCGGCGCTCGTGCCGCTCGTCGAGGCGCAGGCGGAGGAGGCCGGGCTCGTCGCGCCGGGCCGGCGCGTCGCGTTCGTCCCGGGCGGCCCCGCGGCGCTCGCCGCCGCCGACCTCGCGCTCGTCGCGTCGGGTACGGCGTCGCTCGAGGCCGCGTTGCTCGGTGTTCCCGCGGTCGTCGTCTACCGCGTCTCGCTCCTGACGATCGGCGTCGTGAGGTCCGCGATCGGCCTCGGCCTCATGGACTCCGACACGGTCGCGCTCCCGAACCTCGTCCTCGGCCGCCGCGTCCTGCCCGAGCTCATCCAGCGCCGCGTGAACCCCGCCGAGATCGCCGCCGAGGCGCTCTCCCTCCTCGACGACCCTGCGCGGCGCGAGTCGGTGCGATCGGAGCTGCTCGCGGTCCGGGGTCTCCTCGGATCGGGCGGCAGCATGCGCCGGACGGCCGAGACCGTGCTCTCCCTCGCCGGGCGGAGGGAGCCGTCGGCGGACGCGGCGGTGGAGCCCGTGCTCGTCGCCACGCCCGGCGGAAGGAGTTGACCATGGCCGCGTTCGACCTCGCTTCGCTCGCGCGTTCTCTCGGGGCGCGCCTCTCGGGCGACCCCGCCGCCGTCGTGAGGCGGCTCGCTCCGTTCGACGCCGCCGACGGGGAGAGCGTGGCCGTGGCCGCGGAGAAGTCCCTCGTCGCCTCGCTCGACGCGTGCCGCGCCGCGGCGGTCGTCGTTCCCGAGGGGACGCCCGCGTCGGGGCGGAACCTCCTGTTCGTCGCGGATCCGAGGGCGGCTCTGCGCACCTTGCTCGACCTCTTCGAGCCGCCGCCGCGCGCGCTCTCCGGCGTCTCTCCCGGCGCGCACGTCGCTCCGACGGCGAACGTCGGCGAGGGGGCGTGGGTCGGACCGGGCGCGGTCGTCGGGGACCGCGCGGTCCTCGGGCCGCGAAGCCGGGTCCACCCGCTCGCCGTCGTGGGAGAGGGCGCGGTCGTGGGGGAGGAGTGCGAAGTCTTCCCGGCTGCGGTCCTCTATCCCGGCGTGATGCTCGGGCGGCGCGTGAGGATCCACTCCGGCGCTGTGGTCGGCGCCGACGGCTTCGGCTACCACCGCGGACCCGACGGCGTCCAGCGGAAGATCCCGCAGATCGGGACGGTGACGGTCGGCGACGACGTCGAAGTGGGCGCGAATGCCGCGATCGACCGCGCCACGATCGGCGCCACCGCGGTCGGCGCCGGGACGAAGATCGACAACCTCGTGCAGGTGGGCCACAACACGACGATCGGGGAGCACGGCTGCCTCATTGCGCAGGCCGGCGTCGCCGGCAGCGCGAAGCTCGGCCGCTTCTGCGTCGTCGCGGGGCAGGCGGGCATCTCGGACCATGTCGTCCTCGCCGACGGCACCGTCGTCGGCGCGCAGGCCGGCGTGCCGTCCGACCTCGACGGCGGCGTCTGGCTCGGGACGCCGGCCCTGCCCGCGAGGCAGGCGCGCCGCGTTTTTCCGGCCCTCGCGAAGCTGCCCGAGACGATGCGCCGTGTCCGCGAGCTCGAGGCGCGCGTCGAGGCCCTCGAGGCGGCCCTCGCGGAGGCGCGGCGTCCGTTGCCTCCCGGAGAGCGCACGCCGTGAAGCCGCGCCGGCGCGTCGCGATCACGGGTGTCGGCCTCGTGACGCCGCTCGGGAGGGGCCTTCCCGCCGTCGCCGCGGCGTTCGGCCGGGGCGAGAGCGCCGCTGCCCCGGCGACGCTGTTCGACGCGTCGGGGTTCGCGTCGGCCCTCGCCGCAGAGGTGAGGGACTTCGACCCCCGGCCCTCCTTCCGGGCGCCGAAGGCTCTCAAGCTCTGCGACCGGCGGACGCAGCTTGCCGTCGCGGCGGCCTCGGACGCCGTCGCCGACGCCCGCCTCGACGGGACACTCGCGCCGGAAGAGCTGGGCGTGATCCTCGGGACGAGCGGGTCGGACCTCGGCGCGCCGGAGCTCTCGCGCGCCGTCGACGGGGCCGGCGGGGCGGCCGCGAAGGACGTTCCGCTCTTCGCGCGGAAGGTCCTCTCGGGCCTCTCGCCCCTGTGGCTCCTCGTCCACCTCCCGAACATGACCGGCGCGCACGTCGCGATCCAGGCGGGCGCGCGCGGGCCGAACGACACCGTGATGACGGGCTGGGCCGCCGGGCTGCAGGCCGTCGGCGAGGGCGCCGCGGCTGTCGCGCGCGGCGACGCCGAGGCGGTCCTCGCCGGGGGCACCGACAGCGCGATCCACCCGTTCGCGTTCGCAGGATTTCAGCAGGCGGGCTGGCTCGGCGGGGACGGGTTCGTGCCCGGCGAGGGCGCGGTTGTCCTCGTCCTCGAGGAGTGGGAGCGCGCCCGGCGCCGCGGCGCGCGCGTTCGCGGCGAGGTCGTCGGCTGGTCCTCGGGCGTCGTCGACGGGGACGCGGACCTCGAGCGCCTCGCGCGGCGCGCGGGAGCCGGCGAGGCCGGGTCCGCGCCGCGCCGGTTCGCGGGGAAGGGCTCGGCGGCGGCCGCCGGCCGCCTTTTCGCCGCGCACGGACCGTTCGACCTCGCGCTCGGCCTCGCCGCCGCGGACACTCCCTGCTGCGTTGCAGCGGCGCGCGGGCCGTGGGGCGAATCCGCGGTCGTCTCGGTCCGGACCGCGCCGTCCCTTCCCGAAGGAGCCGCATGAACCGCCAGGAGATCGAAAGCCGCGCGCGGGGCGTCGTCGCCGCCGCGCTCGACCACCCGCTCGACCGCGTCACGCTCGACGCCTCGCTCATCGACGATCTCGGGGCCGAGTCGATCGACTTCCTGGACATCGCGTTCCGCCTCGAGACCGAGTTCGGGATCGAGATCCCCGAGGACGAAGTCTGGAAAGGCGCGTTCGACGGCGTGCCCGACGACGCCGACGCGATCGCGGCGCGCCTCGCGCAACTTGCGCGCGAGCGGCCGGGTTTCGCGTGGGACCGGCTCGGCCCGCGTCCGTCCCGGCGCGAGCTGCCGCGCCTGATCACCGTCCGCACGGTCGTCGACTACCTCGAGCGCCGGCTCGCGCCGGAGTCCGCGCCCGCATGACGGAGGGCCGGCGCGTCGTCGTCACGGGCGTCGGCGCCGTCGCGCCGGGAGTGCCGGGCGCCGTCGGGGCCGAGCGACTCTGGCGGAACCTTCTCACCGGGACTTCCGCGGTCGCGCCGATCTCGCGATTCGACGCGTCCGGGTTCCCGACCCGCATCGCGGCGGAGGTGCGCGGCCTCGAGGAGGCGGCCGCCGCGCTGCCGGCCGACTTCACCGCGCGCTCGCGGATCGCGCGCATGGCCGCGCTCGCGCTCGGCGAGGCTCTCGCGGTTTCGCGTCTCCCGGAGGACGAGGCGACGCGCCTGGAGACAGGCGTCGTCCTCGCCGCGGGCATGGGCACGTACGGCCACACCGAGGTCTTCGCGCCGGCGGGCAGGGCATGGGCAGGCGGCGCGTTCGACGCCGTGCGGTTCGCGAGCGACCTGTGGCCCACGCTCGAGCCCCTCGCGGCGGACCGTCAGTCGCCCGGCTCGCTCGCCGCGCGCCTCGCGCGCCTCCACGGCATGAAGGGCCCGGTCCAGGCGGTGATGACGGCATGCTCGGCGGGGACACAGGCGATCGGCGACGCCTTCCTCTGGATCCGCGAGGGGCGCGCCGACGCCGTCCTCGCCGGAGGGGCGGACTCGGAGATCTACCCGATGGGCCTCGCGTCGTTCTGCCTGCTCGGGGCGCTCTCCACGCGCAACGCCGAGCCGGAGCGCGCGAGCCGCCCGTTCGACGCGTCGCGCGACGGCTTCGTCCTCGGCGAGGGCGCGGCGTTCCTCGTCCTCGAGGAGCGCGCTCGCGCGCTCGCGCGCGGCGCGCCGATCCTCGCGGAGGTCGCGGGCTTCGGATCGGCGTGCGACGCGTACCGCGTGACGGACCCGCATCCGGACGGCGACGGCGCGGTCCTCGCGATGAAGAAGGCGCTCGCGGACGCGGGGATCGAGCCGTCCGACGTCGGATGGGTCAACGCGCACGGGACGTCGACGCGGGCGAACGACCGCATCGAGGCGGCGGCGCTCGCGCGCGTCTTCGGCGCTCGCCTGCCGCGCCTGCCCGTCAGCTCGACGAAATCGATGATCGGCCACCTCACGGTCGCCGCCGGCGCCGTGGAGGCGGTCGCGGCGGTCCTCGCGCTGCGCGACGGCGTCCTCCACCCGACGATCAATCAGGAGACGCCCGACCCCGAGTGCCCGCTCGATACGGTGCCCGAGGGAGCGCGGCGCGTGGCGCTCGAAGCCGCGATCTCGAACTCGTTCGCGTTCGGAGGGCAGACGGCTTGCCTCGCGTTCCGGCGGGCGGTGGCGTGAGCGGGATCGCGGTCCCGCCGCCCCTCGTCCGCGCGCTCGCCGCGGTGTACGCGCGCGTCTTCGCGACGCTGCGCGTCGAGGCGGTCGTCGAGGACGTGCCCGTGACGCATCCGGCCGACTACCCGTTCTCGTCCGAGCTCTTCGCGTTCTCCGAGCGCGACGTCTTCGGGATCGGCGGGATCCTCCGCGTCTCCCGCGCGGCCGTCCTGATCGCGAAGGGCCCCGACGGCGACTGGGCGACCGCCGCCGTCGAGGCGCTCGGCGGACGCGTCGTCCGCGGCGCGTTCCGGCGCGGCGGCGCGGCCGCGTACCGCGAGCTCCTCCGGACGCTCGCCGCCGGGGACGGCCCCGTCGCGCTCGTCGTCGACGGCCCGCTCGGACCCGAGGGCGTCGCGCGCGAGGGCGCGGTCGCCTGCGCCGCGGCCACGGGCCGGCCGCTGCGTCCGGTCGCGGCCGCGGCGCGCCGCGCGTTCGTCGCGCGAAAGAGCTGGTCGCGCCTCTGGATTCCCGTCCCGTTCACGCGCGTCGTCGTGTCGTGCGGCGCGCCGCTCGACGTCCCGGCCGGGGCCGGAAGGGAGGAGCGGCGGCGGCTGACGGAAGAACTGTCGGCGAGGATCGCCCGGGCGCGCAAGGACGCGCTCGAGCGCGCGGCGCTCCCCTCGGGAGCCGCCGCGTGAAGAGGTTTCTCCTCCTCTGGCTGGTCCTTTCGCCGGCGTACCTCCTCGTCGCCGTCGCGTCGTCGTGGATCCTCCTCCGGCGCCTCGACCTCACGTTCGCCGCCGTCGCGTCGTGGATCGTCATCCCGCCGGCCCAGGCGCTCACGCTCTGTCTCGTGCGCCGCGGCGGAGGCGACGCTCCCGTGCGCCGCCCGCCCCCGGCCGCGCTCGCGGTTCTCGCGGTGGGCGCTTGTCTTCTTCTCGCCGGCCTCGCGTGGCCGCACGCCGCGCTCGGCCTCGCCGCGCCGGGCGGAATCCAGCCCGTGTTGCGCCGCGTCCTCGCCCTGGCCGCGGGCCTCCTCATCCTCGCGTCCGCGTCCCGCGTCAGGGGCCGCACGCGGTTCGCGAGAGGCGCGCTCGGCGCGCTCCTCGTCGCGGTCGGCACCGACGCCGTCGTCCCCTGGCTCGCGGCGGCTCCGTCCCGCGTCACCCCGTGGGGCTCCGTGTTTGTCCCGTCGGCCGTCGTCTTCGGCGGCCTCCTCGCGGCCGGGATCGTGCTTGCGCTCGCCGTGCGGCCCGCGGGCGCGCCGTGGGCGGCGCGCCTGCTCGACGCCGCGATCGCGGCGGCCTTCGTCGCGGCGCACGCGGCCGCGCTGAACTACGTTCGCCGCCCGTGGCTCGCTCCGCCGTGGGACGCGCTCGTCCCGGCGTTCGCGACGGCGTCGGCCGTCCTCCTCGCTGCGGCGGCTCTCGCTCTTGGAGGGGAGGAGAGGCCGTGACCGGCGTCGCGCGCGCCCTCTCGGTCGCGCGGGACCTCGTCCTCGCCGCGCTGGTCCTGCCGTTCCTCCTGCCGCTCTGGCTGCTCCCGTGGCGCCTCGCCGTCGCGCTCGCGCGGTTCTACGGGTTCCTCGGGTTCCTCGCCTGGGGCAAGGCGCGACGCGCCGGGATGCTGAACCTCCGCCGCGCGTACGGCGCAGAGATGACGCGCGCGCGGGCCGCGTCCGCGGTGGCGGCGGTCTTCTGCTCGCTCGCGCAGTCCATGGCCGAGGGCGTGCAGTTCGCGCGGAGACACGGCGCCGGGGACGATTGGCGCGGCCTCGTCGAGGTGGAAGACCCGGACCTCGCCGCGCGTCTCCTGGCTGATCCACGGCCGAAGGTCTTCGCGACCGGCCACCTCGGCTCGTGGGAGGTTGCGATCGCTGTCCTCGAGCGCAGCACGGGGCGTCCCGGCGCCGCGATCGTGCGGCGCGTCGACAACCCGTTCCTCCAGGCCCTCGTCCTGAGGCTTCGGGTCAAGGACCCGCGCCAGTGGATCGAGAAGGCCGGCGCCGTGGACGAGGCGCTCGCGCGCCTGAGGGCCGGGGAGGACGTCGCGATCCTCGTGGACGAGAACGGCGGCCGGCGCGGCCCGTTCGTCCCGTTCTTCGGGCGGCCGGCGTCCACGCGCAAGACGGCCGCGCTCCTCGCGGCGCGGACGGGGGCCGCCCTCGTCGTCGGCGCCGTCGTCCGCCGCGCGGGCCCGCGCCCGTTCCTCTTCCGCGTCGCCGAGGTCCAGGTCGCCGCGAGCCGCACGGCCACGCCCGCGGACGTCCTGGACGCGTCGAGGCGGCTCAACGCCGTGTGGGAGACGTGGGTTCGCGAGGACCCTCTCCAGTGGCGCTGGATCCACTGGCGCTGGCGGACGCGACCGGACGGGAGCGAGGAGACGTATCGTCGGCGTGACGTCCGCGCCGCATTCGCGACCCCGCGGGGCGCGGCCGGGACGAGAGAGGAGGCGACGCCGTGACGGTGAGCCCCGGGAATCCCTGCGACTTCACCGGAAAGCGCGCGCTCGTCACCGGGGGGACGCGGGGGATCGGCGCCGCGGTCGCGCGTGCCCTCGCGCGCGGGGGCGCGAGCCTCGTCCTCGGCTATCGCTCGGACGAAATCTCCGCGCGCGCCATGGCGGCCGCGATCGAGGAGGAGGGCTTCGAATCCCCGGCCCTCGTCCCGGCGAACCTCGTCCACCCCGAGGAGGCGCGCCGCCTCGCCGCCGCCGCGGCGGCGGGCGGGCCGGTCGACTTCCTCGTCCACGCGGCCGCGCTCGGCACGTTCAAGCCCGCTCTCGACGTGCGCGCGAACCAGTGGGACCTGACGTTCTCCGTCGGGACACGGTCGTTTCTCCTCCTCGCGCAGGCCGTGGCGCCGTCGATGCCGCGCGGGGGGCGCCTCGTCGCGCTCTCGAGCCTCGGGAGCGTCCGCGTCCTCCCGGGCTACGGCGCGCTCGGGCCGTCGAAGGCGGCGCTCGAGGCCGTCGTCCGGCAGCTCGCCATGGAGCTCGGGCCCGCGGGCATCCTCGTGAACGCCGTCTCGGCGGGTCTCGTCGACACGCCGTCGGTGCGCCTGCATCCGGACTTCGACGCGCTCGCGGCGCGGAGCGCCGCCGCGTCGCCGCTCGGCCGGATCGGAACGCCGGAGGACGTCGCGCGGGTCGTGGTCTTTCTCCTCGGTCCGCTCTCCGGATGGATCACCGGACAGACGATCCTCGCCGACGCGGGGGCGAGCCTCGGCGTCTAAAGGCCGAGCCGGCGCGCGAACTCCGCGGAATCGCCGAGGAGCGCGCCCGCCTGATGCTTCCGGACCTTCCCGTCGGTCGCGGTGACGAGAAAGTGCGGGACGCCGTTGATCCCCATCTTCCGTGCCCACGCGCCCTTCTCGTCCACGAGGACCTCGCGCCCGATCGCGCGCGCCATCTCCTGGCACTTCGGCAGCGCGTCCATCCCGACGACGAACGTCGTCTCGATCCCGCGGTCCTTCACGAAGTCGGCGAGCGCGCGATCGTGCGGCAGCGACTGCTTGCACGGCCCGCACCACGGCGCGACGTAGACGATGAGGCAGCCCTTCGCGCCGAGGCAGCGGTCGGCCGGGATCGTTTCGCCCGTGGTCGCGCCGTCGGCCGCGAGGCGCGGGAGAGCCGCGGCGGCGAGGTGCTGCGGTCGATGCGTGAGGAACCAAACGGCCGCGGCGGCCGCGGCTAGGACGAAGAGGACCGCCTTCCCGGAAGGCCCCATCGGCGGCGCGGGGCGGCCCGCGTCCCAGCGCGATGGCGGGATCGGAGGCGCCGCGCGGCCGGGGGGAGGAGTGGAGGTTCCCATCGCGCCGCGTCTCAGCCCGGCGACTGCGCCTGGGAGAACTTCGAGGCCGGGGGCGCCTTGGCCGGCTTCTGCTTCTCGATTCGGTCCGCGTGCTTTCCGTCGCCGGGCTTCTCGAGCGGGACGTTGAGGACGACCTTGTCTCCGGCGACGAGGCCTTCGTACACGGCGGCCTTCGCCGCGAGCGGCACCGTGCGCGTCGTGCCCTTCGCCTCGACGATCGTGATCGACACGCCCTTCTCATAGGACTTCACGACGCCGCGGAGCGTGAGATGGGCGGCCTCGACGACCGCGGGACCGTGCGGCCCGGGTGCCGGAGCGGGAGACGCGGGAGGCACGATGCCGGGGCCCGGGGCGACTCCGGGCGCGCTGGTCTGAGCGGGGGCGGCGGGATCGACGGTCTTCCCGCCGTTCTTGACGTAGCCGGCTTCATCGGTCTTCATCGCGCCGCTGGGGTTCACGACGCCTGCCTTGTTCGGCTGGTCGGGCAGGGACGGCACGACGACGTTCTGGGGAATGGGCGTCGGCGCCTGCTGCTGCGCGAAGGCGGCGCCTGCGCCCAGGAGCGCGCAGGAAAGGAGGACCGCGGCGTTTCTCATGCGAGAAATGTTACGCCGCGGACCCTCTCTGCGGTCACGGACCGGGATTCGTGAACCTCGCGAGATCCTCGCGCTTGAGCCCGAGCGCCCATTGCGCGTTGCCCGCGACGAAGGCGTCGGACGAACCCTTCAGCTCTTCGAGGGCCTTCGCAGCCTTTTCGCGCTGGGCGGACGAGCCCGTGAAGCGCGTGAACCCGAGCATCACGATCGCCTCGTTGCCGAAACGGCGGTCGCGCGAGGCCTTCGCGGCCTCGATCGCCTGGTCGACCCTCAGGTCGGTGATCGCGCTCTTGCCGTCGACGCGCGTGCGGGTCAGGAGCTCGGCCGTGCGCAGGCGCTGCGGCGCGGCCTCGCCCTGCACGATCGCCGCGGCGAGCATGAGCGGCTGATCGCCGCGGCTCGCCGCGAGCGCGTAGAGCTCGGCGGCCCCGAGCCGGATGCTCGCAAGCCCGATGAGGTCCTGGATGACGGTCGCGTCGTCCTGGCGGAGGAGCCTGCCCCAGCGGATCGCGCGCCGGCAGTCCTCGATTGCCGCCGGCGAGTCGGGGTTCTCGGCGGCTCGGGCTACCCAGGACCTCGCGAAGGAGAGCGCGACGAGGAGGTTCGGGAGGGGCGTCGCTCCGCCTGCGCCGCTCCAGACGTCGGGGTAGAAGCGCATCGTCGCCTGGTCGGCCCACGGCTCGGCTTCTTTGAGGAGTGGGTCACC
>DATKLW010000142.1:0-8783 GCA_035542215.1 Thermoanaerobaculia bacterium
TTGTCGAAGTCCGGTCCGATCGGGTAAGAGACCGTCGCCCGGGCCGGCGAGACGAGCGCGTCGAACTTCGCGTAGAGCGCGTCGAGCGCCCGCTTCATCGGCGCCCTGAGGCGCATCGCCTGGATGTAGTCGACGGCGAAAACCATCGAGGCCGCGTAGCCGCCCCAGCGGTCGTTCGGGACCTTCAGCTCCTTCGCGCGCCCGCTCTCGACGAGGTCGCGGAACGCGCTTGCGCCCTCGGCCGAGACGATCGTCCCGACGGCCGGACCGTACGGGAAGTCCGGGAAATCGACGTCCGGGACGACGTCGCCGAACGCCCCGAGGACTTTCAGCGACTCCTCGAAGTTCCTGCGCACCTCGGGCTGGGCCTTCTCGAACGAGCCCTTGATGACGCCGATTCGCGGGCGCTTCGCCTTCACGGCCGTCGCCGGCCGGAACGGGCGGTTCACGGACGTCGCGTCCATCGGGTCCCGGCCCGCGATCGCGGCCATCACGAGGCCGCAGTCCTCGGCCGAGCGGCAGATGGGGCCGAGCTTGTCGAGCGTCCAGCAGAGCGCCATCGCGCCGTGCCGGCTCACGCGGCCGTACGTGGGCCGGAGGCCCGTCACGCCGCAGAACGCCGCAGGCGTCACGATGGATCCCGACGTCTCGGATCCGATCGAGAACGCGACGAGGCCGGCGGCCGTGGCGGCGCCCGGGCCCGAGGACGATCCGCCCGACCAGAAGCCCGTGTTCCACGGCGTGCGGCCTGGCCCCGTGAACGACGCGTCCGCGTTGTTGTAGCCGAAGCCGCCCGCGAGCTCGACCATCGCGAGCTTCGCGACCAGGACGGCGCCGGCCTCCCTGAGCTTCGTGACGACCGTGGCGTCGTGGTCGAAGACCTGGTCGCGGAAGGGCTGCGCGCCCCACGTCGTCGGGATTCCCTTCGTCGCGAGGAGGTCCTTCACGCCGTACGGGACGCCGTGGAGCGGGCCCTTCCACTTCCCGGCCGCGATCTCGGCCTCCGCGGCCTTCGCCTCCCGCATCGCGACGTCGCGCGTCACCGTCACGACCGCCCCGAGCTTCGGGCCGATGCGCTCGAGACGCTCGAGATAGCCCTCGGTCAGGGCGACCGGAGAGAGCTGCTTCGCCTTGATTCGGCGGCCCAGCTCGGAGGCCGGGAGAAAGAAGAGAGATTCTTCGAGAGTCATGGACGGCTTCCTTCGGCGCCGGCGGAGAAGACGACGTCGGGCTCGTCGGCGTTTCCGACCTTCACTTTCTTCATCGCCTCTCCCGCTTTCAGCCTTCCGTCGATCGCCTTCGCGATCTGGCCGAGCTGCTCTCCCGAGAGGTCCTTTCCCCATCGGATCCTCACGACCTCGGTGAGCGCCTCGGCGACCGAGGAGGGAGCCTCCGGCGTCGGAATCGGAGTGGGCGGCACGGGCGCAGCGGAAGGGGCCACCTGGCCGAGGGCGGCCGCGGGGAGGAGCGCGGGCGCGGCGGCGACCGTGGCGAGGGTCCGGGCGAACGCTCGCCGCGAGCTCGTAAGAGGACGGTCGGGCATGGTTCTTCCTCTCCTTCGTCGAAATTTCGCTCTTTTCCGAATCTATCTTGATTCGGAGGGCCTCGCTCTCCATACTCCGCGCGTCGTGAAGTCCCTCGCCGCCGCCATCGTGTCGATCCTTACCGGGGATGAGGCCATGCGCCTCGTCCTCGTCAAGCGCACGCGGGCGAACGGGCGAGGGGATTAGGCGCAGAGAAGCGAACGGAACCCCCAAGCCCGCTCACCCGAGCGGGCTTTTTCGTTTGAGGAGAGCCAGGAGAGAGGGAAGGGGCCGGGATGCCCGAGGGCGCGGGGAAAGGGCGGCGGCGGTGGACGGACGGCGTGGACGCCGGCCGAAACCCGTACCGCGAGTTCGACGCCTGCGGCGTCGGCTTCGTGGCGCACCCGCGCCAGCCGTCGCACCGCGTCCTGCGCCTCGCCCTCGGCGGACTCTCCCGTGTCGCGCACCGCGGCGCCACCGGCAGCGACCGGACGGGCGACGGCGCCGGCATCCTGACTCGCATCCCCGAGCCTCTCCTCCGGCGCGACGCGGCGCGGCGCGGCGTCGCCCTGCCCGAAGGCGCGCCGCTCGGCGTCGGGACGTTCTTCTTCCCGCGCGGCGCCGAGGAGAAAGCAGCCACGGTCGTCGAGAAGACGCTCCTCGACGAGGGTTTGCCGTTCCTCGGCTGGCGCGACGTACCCGTGCGCCTCGGCCGCCTCGGCGACTGGGCCGAGAAGACGCGACCCTCGGTCCGGCACGCGCTCCTCGCGCCGCCCGCGGGCGCCGACGCCGACGAGTGGGAGCGCCGCCTCTACCTCGCGGGCCGCGTCGCGTCCCGCCGGGCGAAGTCCGAGGGCCTCGACGGCTTCTGGACGGTGTCGATCTCGCACCGGACGATCGTCTACAAGGCGCTCCTCACCGGGACGGAGCTGAAGTCCTTCTACCCGGACCTCGAGGACCCCGACTACGCGACGGGCGTCGCCGTCTTCCACCAGCGCTACTCGACGAACACGCTTCCGAGCTGGGCGCTCGCGCAGCCGTTCCACCTCCTCGCGCACAACGGCGAGATCAACACGCTCTGGGGCAATCGCAACGCGATGCGCGCGCGCGAGCCCGAGCTCGCCTCGCCCGTCTGGGGCGACCGCCTGAAGCGCCTCCTGCCCGTCCTCACGGACGAGGGGAGCGATTCGACGAGCCTCGACGAGGCGCTCGAGCTCCTCGTACGCTCGGGCCGCGACCCGTTGCACGCGCTCGCGATGCTCGTCCCGGACGCGCCGCAGGGACACCTGCCCGAGGCGCTCCGCGCGTTCTACGACTTCCACGCGGGCCTCGTCGAGCCGTGGGACGGCCCGGCGGCCGTCGCGTTCACGGACGGGATCGTCGCCGGCGCGCACCTCGACCGTTCGGGCCTCCGGCCGCTGCGCTGGAAGATCGCGGACGACGGGCACGTCGTCGCGGCGTCCGAGGCGGGCATCGTCGACCTCGACCACGAGCACGTCGTCGCGAGCGGCCGCCTCGGCCCCGGCGAGACGATCGCCGTCGACACGGCGACGCACGAGATCCTCCTCGACACGGACGTGAAGGCGCGCCTCGCGTCGCGCCGCCCCTGGGGCGAGTGGGCGAGCCGCCATGTCCGTCACTCGGCGCCCGCGCCCGGCCCGCGCGAGACGATCTCCGAGGCCGACCTCCAGGTCCGCCAGGCCGCGCACGGCTGGGGGGTCGAGGACCTGCGTTACGTCCTCGCGCCGTCGGCGGCGGGGCAGGAGCCCGTCTTCTCGATGGGCGACGACGCGCCGATCCCGCCGCTCTCGAAGTCGCCGCAGCCGCTCTACGCGTTCTTCCGCCAGCGCTTCGCGCAGGTCACGAACCCGCCGATCGACTCGCTGCGCGAGACGGCCGTCATGTCGCTCCGGATGGACCTCGGGAGGGGCGGCTCGCTCCTCCTCGAGGAGCCGGGCGACGCGCACTTCCTGAGCCTCGAGCACCCCGTCCTCCTCGAGGACGACGCCGCCGCGATCCGCGCCGCCGCCGAGTTCCGGCCGCGCGTCCTCGATGCCACGTTCGACGCGGCGTCCGGCGCGGAGGGCCTCGTCGCCGCGCTCGACACGCTCGCGGCGCGGGCGGAGGAGGCCGTCCGCGCGGGCTCCGAGATCCTCGTGATCACGGACAAGGGGATGACGAGGGAGCGCGCGGCGCTGCCCGCCCTCCTCGCGCTCGGCGCCGTCCGCGAACACCTCCTCCGGGCGGGGCTCCGGTACCGCGTGGGGCTCGCCGTCGAGGCGGGCGACGCGCGCGACGTCCACCACCTCGCGGTCCTGCACGGGTTCGGCGCCGAGGCGGTCCACCCGTGGCTCGCGCTCGCCTCCGTCCGCGCGCTCGCGGCCAAGGACGGGATCGAGGGCGACGCGGCGTCGGCGTTCCGCTCCTCGGCGGAGAAGGGCCTGCGCAAGGTCCTCGCGAAGATGGGGATTTCGGCGCTTTCGTCTTACTGCGGGGGGCAGGTCTACGACGCCCTGGGCCTCGCGCCGGAGGTCATGGAGAAGTGCTTCCGCGGCACGGCCTCGCCTCTCGGCGGCCTCGGCTTCGCCGAGATCGCCGAGGACGTCCTCGCCGCCCACGCCGCCGCGTTCGAGGGCGCGGCGTTGCCCGACCACGGCCGGGTGCGTTACCGCAAGGACGCCGAGGAGCACGCCTGGTCGCCGCCCGTCGTCGTCTCGCTCCAGAAGGCCGCGAAGGGCTCCGAGGAGGCGTGGGCGGACTTCCGGACGAAGGCGGACGCTCGCGCGCCGTCCGTTCCGCGCGACCTCCTCGGCTTCGCCTCGCGCCCGGCCGTGCAGGTCGAGGAGGTCGAGGCCGCGTCCGAGATCGCGAAGCGCTTCATCGCCTCTGCGATGTCGCTCGGTTCGCTTTCGCCCGAGGCGCACGAGACGCTCGCGGTCGCGATGAACCGACTCGGCGCGCGCTCGAACTCGGGCGAGGGCGGCGAGGACCCCGCGACGTGGACGGGCTCCGGCGCCGAGCGGAAGGACAACCGGATCAAGCAGGTGGCCTCGGCGCGCTTCGGCGTGACGGCGGAGTACCTCGTGCGCGCCGACGAGCTGGAGATCAAGGTCGCGCAGGGCGCCAAGCCCGGCGAGGGTGGCCAGCTCCCGGCGCACAAGAACTCCCCGCTCATCGCGCGCCTGAGGCACGCGATCCCCGGCATCTCGCTCATCTCGCCGCCGCCGCACCACGACATCTACTCGATCGAGGACCTCGCGCAGCTCATCCACGACCTGAAAGAGGTCAACCCGCGCGCACGGGTCGGCGTGAAGCTCGTCTCGGAGGCCGGCGTCGGGCGCGTCGCGGCCGGCGTCGCGAAGGCGTTCGCGGACTACGTCCTGATCGCCGGGCACTCGGGCGGGACCGGCGCCTCGCCGCTCTCGTCGATCAAGCACGCGGGCTCGCCGTGGGAGCTCGGCCTCGCCGAGACGCAGCAGGCGCTCGTCGAGAACGGCCTCAGGCGGCGGATCGAGGTCCGCGTGGACGGAGGCCTCCGGACGGCGAAGGACGTCGTGGTCGCGGCGTGCCTCGGCGCCGAGGCTTTCGGCTTCGGGACGGCGCCGCTCGTGGCGGCCGGGTGCGCGATGGCGCGCCAGTGCCACCTGAACACGTGCCCGACCGGCGTCGCGACCCAGCGCGAGGACCTCCGGAAGAAGTACCGCGGGACGCCCGAGATGGTCGTGGCGTACTTCCTCCACCTCGCCGAGGACGTGCGCGAGCTCCTCGCGTCGCTCGGGGCGCGCACGATCGACGAGATCGTGGGCCGCCCGGACCTCCTCCGGCGCGTCGAGCGGCCGGAGTCGCCTCGGTCGCGCCTCCTCGACCTTTCGCTCCTCCTTCAGCGCGCGGGCGACGAGTCCTCCCCGCGCCGGAGGATGCAGCTCCGGAACGACCGGCCGCGGACGGGGCCGCAGTTCCCGTCGCTCGACAGCGAGCTCGTGGCACACGTCGCGGCCAGCCTGGGGACCGGCCGCGCGTACTCGGGCACGTTCGAGGTGCGCAACCACAACCTCTCGGTCGGCACGCACCTTTCGGGCGGGCTCGTGAGGACGTTCGGGACGCTCCCGCCCGGCGCCGTGCGGCTGAAGTTCCGCGGCCCGGCGGGGCAGAGCTTCGGCGCGTTCGCGATCCGCGGCCTCACGCTCGAGCTCGAGGGCGAGGCGAACGACGGCGTCGGCAAGGGCCTCTCGGGCGCCGAGATCGTGATCCGCCCGTACCCGCGCGCCGGCTACATCGCGCGCGCCCGCGAGCAGGCGCTCCTCGGGAACGCCGCGCTCTACGGGGCGACCGCGGGCCGCCTCTTCGCCGCCGGGCGGGCGGGCGACCGTTTCGCGGTGCGCAACTCGGGCGCCGTCGCGGTCGTCGAGGGCGTCGGCGCGCACGGCTGCGAGTACATGACGGGCGGGACGGTCGTCGTCCTCGGGAGGACGGGCGCGAACTTCGGCGCGGGCATGACGAACGGCCTCGCGTACGTCCTCGACGAGGATTCGGCGTTCGCGGCGCGCTGCAACACGGAGCTCGTCACCGTGGACGACCTCTCCCCGGAGGACGACGCGACGCTCGTCCCGCTTCTCGTCGCGCACGCCGAGCGGACGGGCAGCGCGATCGCGCAGGCGATCCTCTCGGGCTGGCCGGGCGCCCGCGCCGCGTTCCGGCGCGTCACGCCGAAGCCGCCGCCGGCGCTCGCGCAGCCGGCCCCGGCCGAGAAGCCCGCGCTCGCCCGGCCGGCGTAAAGTCGCGGCGTGCGCGGCGTCGCCCCTGCCCTCGTTCTCGTTCTCGCGGGCGCTGCGCGCGCGGAGGACAACGTGAGCCGACTGAAGGCGTGCCCGACGAGCCCGAACTGCGTCCTCTCCACCGCGGCGGCGGACGAGAAGCACCGCGTCACGCCGTTCCCGTTCACGGGCTCCCCGACGGACGCTCTCGCGCGCGTCAAGGCGGCGGCGCTGTCGTTCCCGCGGACGGCGGTCGTCGAGGAGGCGCCGGGTTACCTCAGGATGACGTTTACGAGCGCGGTCTTCCGGTTCGTGGACGACGTGGAATTCGAGGTGGACGAGGCCGCGAAGGCCGTGAACGTCCGGTCGGCTTCACGCGTCGGGCGCTCGGACTTCGGCGTCAACCGCAAGCGCGTCGAGGCGATCCGGAGGAAGCTGGGCGGCTGACGCGGGGGCGCGCCGGCCGTTTGGCCGCGTGCGTCCTTCCTCCTACGGGACGTACGCGACGCACTCGAGCTCGACGCGTGCGCCGAGCGCGAGGCCGTTTGCGCCGAGAGCGCTCCGGCAGGGAAGAAGCCCGCGGAAGAACGTCCGGTAGACGTCGTTGAACGCCCTCCATTCCGCCATGTCCGCGAGGAACACCGTGAACTTGACGGCGTTCTCCAGCGACGAGCCGTGCCGCTCGAGGATGGCCCGAACGTTCTCGAGCGCCTGCTTCGTCTCGGCGGCGATGCCGCCCGGCACGAGGGTCAGCGCGCCCGGCGCGTTGCCGATTTGCCCGGAGGTGAAGAGGAGGTCCCCGACGCGGACCGCCTCGGAGAATGGCAGGGCCGCGAGGGCGGGATCCGCGGCCGGATGGAACACGGGCTTGCGTTTCATGAGGGCGACGCTCCTTCCGGACCGCGCGATCGGGGGGACGCGCGGATCTTAGTGCCCTCATCCGCCGCCGGACGTCACTCCTGATAGCGTCCGGCCATGCTCATCGCCGCCCTGCTCCTCCAGGCCGCCGCCGCGGCCCCGCCGCCCGTCCTCACCGCCGTCCCGAAGCACGACGAGCTCGTCTACACGTTTGGGGGCGTTCCCCCGCGTTACCGCGTGAAGCCCGGCACGAAGATCGTCGCGTGGACGGAGGACTGCTTCGACGGCGTCGTGAAGACGCCCGCCGACCTGCCGTCGAAAGTGATGGCGCCGGGGCACGACAACCCGCAGACCGGGCCGTTCTTCGTCGAGGACGCCGAGCCGGGCGACACGCTCGCGATCCACATCGTCAAGCTCGCGCCCGCGCGCTCGTGGGCCGTGTCCGCGTTCGGGCCGGGCTTCGGCGCGCTCGTCGGGACGGACCGCACGGCGATGCTCGGGCCGGAGTTCCCCGAGACCGTGTGGCGCTACGAGGTCGACGCGAAGAGGGGAGTCGCGCGGACGACGTCCGGCGACGGGAAGCAGGCGTGGGAGGTGCCGCTCGCGCCGTTCCTCGGCTGCCTCGGCGTCGCGCCGGGGGCGGGCGAGGCGCGGTCGACGATCGTGCCCGGCACGTTCGGCGGCAACATGGACTGCCCCGAGGTGAAGGCGGGCAACACCGTCTACCTCGGCGTGAACGTCCCGGGCGGCCTCGTGTCGTTCGGCGACGGGCACTACGCGATGGGTGAGGGCGAGATCATGGGCGCCGCCGTCGAGGGCGCGATGGACGTCGAGGTCGTCGTGGATCTCGTGAAGGGGAAGGCGACGCCGGTCCCGCGAATCGAGAACGCCGACGAGGTCATGTTCGTCGGCTCCGGGCGGCCGCTCGAGGACGCGGCGCGGATGGCGTTCAAGGCGATGGTGGGCTGGGTGCGCGAGGCGACGGGCCTTTCGGAGATGGACGCCTACCAGTTCGTCTCGCAGTTCGCGAAGGCGCCGATCGTCCAGATCGTGGATCCCGAGTACACGGTCCTCGTGAAGATCGAAAAGAAGAGGCTGCCCGCGCGGCGTCAGTAGAGCAGGTACTTCGCCCGGATCGTCTCGAACTCCATCGCGCCGGCGGCCCACGCGCCCGTGATCTCGCCCGCCGTCTCGCCGCGCGAGAAGCGCGCGAGGGCCGCGGAATTCACGAGGAGGCGGTTGAACCCGTCGGCTTTCCAGTCCTTCGGATGGAGGTCGCGGAGCGCGGTCGCCACGTGGAAGCCGAGCGCGACGGCGTTCAGCGCGTCGCGGTTCACGAGGGTGATCCTCACGCCGGAGCAGATCTCGCTCTTGAAGACGGACGACGACGGCGTGAACGTAACGGGCGTGAAGCGCACGCCCGGGATTCCGCGTTCGTTCAGCGTCGAGGCGACGCGGGCGCCGTCCATCCACGGCGCGCCGAACTGTTCGAACGGCGTGTCCGTGCCGCGGCCGACGGAGACGTTCGTCGTCTCGAGGAGGCCGACGCCGGGGTAGAGGGCGGCCTCCGTGACCGACCGCAGGTTGGGCGAAGGGTTCACCCACGGCAGGCCGGTCTCGTCGTACCAGAGGTCGCGCGAGTAATTCG
>DATKLW010000143.1:0-4444 GCA_035542215.1 Thermoanaerobaculia bacterium
TCAGGTGCGATCCAATGGAGTGCGCGAGAGTCGGGGAAGCGCCAAGCCAGTGAGCCGCTTAGCTCCGATACAACCGCCCCCCGGCACTGCGACACGGCCAAGTGATTAGAGAGCCAGCCGGTGCACGCCAGTGCAACGAGAGTCAGTACGAGAATGAGCGCCGGCGGTTTCAAGATGCTCGGACCATGGCGATTTTGGCGCCCAACTAGAGATATACGTCACGGTCGGTCTCTACGGCTAGGTATGTGTGAGGGAAGATTTCCATTAGCGGGGAGATTCTGATCTCCAGTAATAGTAACTTTCAGGACCTCCGATGTCCCGTTTGAGGTGTCCCGCCGGATCGGCTTGAGCCGGTCTCCCAACCCCAGCCTCTCCGCCCGTTTCTTCGGCAGGACCCACAGCGCGAGGCCGCGGTCCCACAGTCCGCCTGCCTCCACGATCGCCTGACGCAAGTCGTTTTCCCAGCTGCGGATGGCGATGCCGACCTCCTCGAATCGCTTGTGGCGCCACGGCCCCTCGTTCATGACGATCTCGGCGGTTGTGACGCGTCGCTTGAGGGCGGGGTTGTAGCGGTAGCGGACGCAGACGAGACGGGGACCCCAGTCGCGGAGGATGCGTTTCGTGCCCGGCTCACCCGGGCGCATCGTCGCGAGGACGCGCCAGGCGTCGAGCGGCTTTTCGGCGGCCGCTCGCGGGGAAGGTGCGCCGCCGGCTGAGCCCGCCGCGCCCGCGGATGCCGGCGCGCTCGGCGCGTCGCGCCTCGGTCTTCCCGCCCAGCCGGCCCTGCGGGAGCGGAGTCTCACGGCCCGTCGAGCGGGCTCTTGACGCCTCGCCCGCCCGTGTTGAGGACGTGCGTGTAGATCATCGTGGTCGCGACGTCGCGGTGGCCGAGGAGCTCCTGGATCGTGCGGATGTCGTAGCCGCCTTCGAGGAGGTGGGTCGCGAAGCTGTGGCGCAGGGTGTGGCAGCTCGCGAGCTTGGCGATGCCGGCGGCCGCGACGGCCTTCTTGACGGCCCGCTGGACGGCCGTCTCCGGCAGGTGGTGCCGGCGGATCTCCCCGCCGCGCGGATCGGCGCTTTCGCGTCCGGCGGGGAAGACGTACTGCCAGGGCCAGCTCTTCGCCGCGCCGGGGTACTTGGTGCGGATGGCGTCGGGGAGGTGGACGTCGCCGCCGCCCGCCGCGAGGGCCGCGTCGTGAAGCGCGCGGACGCGCTTGAGGTGCGCGGCGAGGTCGGGCTTGAGCGCGGCCGGGAGCATGGTGATGCGGTCCTTCTGGCCCTTTCCGTCGCGGACGAGGATCTCGTTGCGCGAGAGGTCGAGGTCCTTGACGCGGAGGCGCAGCGCCTCCATGAGGCGCAGGCCCGAGCCGTAGAGGAGCGTCGCCACGAGGCGCGCCTCGCCGCCGAGGCCGGCAAGGACGCGGCGGACCTCGTCGCGCGTGAGGACGACGGGGAGGCGCGCCGGCCGGTGCGCCCGGACGAGCGAGGGCATCTCGGGGAACGGCCTCTCGAGGACGTGGCGGTAGAGAAAGAGGAGCGCCGAGAGCGCCTGGTTCTGCGTCGAGGCGGCGACGCGGCCGTCCGTGGCGAGGGAGGAGAGGAAGGCGTTGATCTCGGGCTCGCCCATCTCGTCGGGGTGACGCTTGCCGTGGAAGAGGATGAAGCGCTTCACCCACGCGACGTACGACTGCTCGGTGCGAAGGCTGTAGTGCCGCGCGCGCAGGGCCGCGCGAAGGCGGTCGAGAAGACGCGGAGGTTGCGGGGGGTCCTTCATTTGAACGGGTTCCTCACACGGACGCCCTCGAGGAGGGCGCCGCAGGGCTCAACGGCGCTCATGGAGTGAGTCCCGTGTCCAGCTCGCGTTGCCCTGCGTCCCAAGGTCGCGCGCGTGCCGCATGTGCGAAAGGGCACGCCTTTTCGCCCTTTCGTAGTCGTCGTGGCCTTTGACCGACCCTTCGAGAACGCCGATGAGGAAAGTCGCGAGCGAAACGCTCTGCTCCGCGGCGAGCATTTTTGCCCTCAGGAGCAACGTCCGCGGAAGGGTCACGGTGACGCGTTGACGCCGAGGAGCCTTTTTCATCGAGATTCGCTGGGCCATTTGAGGGTTCCTCTATCGTAGGCCTTCATCGCCCCTTCATCGCCTTCAGGAACGCGACCTTCTGCCGGATGGCGCCGAGGTGGTACGCGACGTGGGTGGGGGCGCCGACGGCGAGGCCGGAGGCGATGAAGCCGGTCTTCGCGAGCGCCTCGACGGCCTTCTTCGTCTCCTCGAACGCGGACTTGAGGTCGTCCTGGAGCTTCTTCCAGGTCGGCTCGGTGACGGAGACGACGCTCCAGCTCTTCTCCCAGTCCTGCGGGGTCTTGTCGCCGCCCATGTAGAGGACGGTCGCATTGAGCGAGAAGACGAGGTGGTAAGCGTGCGACGCGATGCTCGTGCCGCCCGTGACGCGCGAGGCCTCGGAGGCGCTCAGCGACGCGAGCGTTTTCGCCAGGCCGGCCTCGGGCCCCGAGTCGCTGAAGAAGCCCCACTTGCCGGGGCCGTCGAGGCCTTCCTTGAGCGCGGCGAGGAGATGGTCGATGACGGTGTCGAGCGTGACCTTGGACATCAGAACCTCCTTTGTCGGTTATTGCGGCTGGCATATACGCACGGACTGCCGGTCCGGTGGCAGCTAGTCATAGACCCCGTCGGCGAACCACTCGCCTTGGGTCTCGTCGCGGTAGACGCGGTACAGGCCGCCGCCCGCAAGCTCGACGTCCCAGTACGCGCGCGTGGCGGGCGTGTCCAGCCACCAGCCCTCCTCGAGGCGCCACGGGCCGGAGGCGACGCGGACGCTGCCCGACTGCACGGCGTCGCTCCCGGAAAGCGGGCGCAGCGAGGCGGGGCGCTCGCCGTCGAGGAGGACCTCGAGCGGCACCGCGGGCCGGAGGACGCGCACGGCGAGAAGGCCGCGGCCGGTCTTCGGGACGCGGCGCTCGGCCGGGGGCGGCGGGGGCGCGAAGGGCTCGAGCGAGAAGCGCTCGGGGCGGTGGCCGTCCACGGCCCGCGCGGCTCCGAGGCGGCCCTCGCCGAGGAGCGCGAAGAGCTTCGTGAGCGTGGAAGCGAGGCGGTCGGGCGCGATCTCGGCCGGGCCGAAGAGCGTGAGCTGGCCGCGGCGCGGGGCGTCGGGCACGGCCGAGAGCGAGAAGCCCGTGACGGCGGCGCCCGGTGGGCGGCCCTCGAGCGAGAGCCGGAGGAGGGAGAGCAGCGTCTTGACGTCGCGCGTGGGCGCGGGGAGGTCGACGCTGCGCGTGTCGCAGCCGTCGGGATCGAGGACGAGCGAGACGTCGAGGCGCACGCAGCCGCAGGCGTGCGACTCGAGGCGCCGCGCGAGGCGCTGGAGCGCGCCCTCGGCCATGCCGAGGAACGGCTCGAGCGTGAGGAGCGGCCACTCCAGCTCGACGCCTTCCGTGAAGGCCGGCGGGGGCTGGCGCGGGACGAGCGGGCGCGGGTCGCGGCCGCGCGCGATCTCGTGGAGCGCGTGGCCGGCGTCACCGAGGCGGCTCGCGACCTCGGCGGCGGGGAGCTTCGCGAACTCGCCCACGCGCGAGAGGCCCCAGCGGGAGAGCGTCTCGACGGCGGCCGCGTCGGGGTCGAGCTTCGCGAGCGGGAGCGGCGCGAGGAACGCGGCCTCGCCGCCGTCCGGGACGACGACGGGGGAGTCGGGCAGCGACGCGGCGACGCGCGCGGCGAGCTTGCTTCCGGCGACGCCGCAGCGCGCGGGGAGGGACTCGTTCTTCGCCGCGGCGATGAGCGCGCGGCCGAGGTCGCGCTCGTCGGGGAAGAGGCGCGAGAGGCCGTCCACGTCCACGAAGGCGAGGCCCTCGCCGCCGTCCTCGACGCGCGGCGAGATCGTGCCGGCCGCGTCGAGCAGCGCCTCCTGTGCGGCCCTTTCGCCCGCGACGTCGCGCGGGCGGGCGAGGAGGTTCGGCATGAGCGCGCGCGCCTGCGGGAGCGTGAAGCCGGGGCGGATGCCGGCGCGCCGCGCCTTCTTCGTGGCGGCGACGACGCGCGCGGCCGTGCCGTTGCCCTCGCAGACGGCGACGGCCTCGTCGGCGAGCAGCGGCTCGCCGCGCAGCCGCGCGGCGAGGGGGAAGAGGGGCACGACGAGGCAGGCGAGACGCATGGCGAGAGGTCTCAAGAGAGATTTCTGCTTCGGATGGCGAGGGGTGGCGCCTCGCTCGTCGCCTGTTTCGCAGTAGCTCGTGTCATGGCGGTTTTCGGATTTCTCAGAAGGTGAATGCCCCCGGCACCCGCAAGGTCGGATCAGTAGCCCGCTGCGCCGGCCGCAGCAATCGCGGCGGCGTTTCCCTCTTCTCTTTCTAAGAAAATCTTCTTTTCTTCGGTCTCTTCGAACCTTCCCGCATTGACCGCGTCGAGGAGCCGGAGGCGGAGGGGGGCGGGGGC
>DATKLW010000144.1:0-8450 GCA_035542215.1 Thermoanaerobaculia bacterium
AACCGCGTTCGCGCCGAGGTACAGGAGCGCGACGGCGCCGACTCCGAGGATCATCCCTCCCGGGATGTCGCGCTTCGGGTTCTTCACCTCGCCGCCGAGCGCGGACAGGTTGATCCAGCCGTCGTACGCCCAGAGGACGCCGGCGAGCGCCCCGCCGATCGAAACGGCGAGCGGCGCCGACATCGGCGGGAACGCGAACGACGGGCGCACCGCCTTCGCCGCCGTGAGCCCGAAGCCGACGAGGGCGATCACGGAGCCGATCTTCACGACGGTCAGGACGCCGTTCAGCCGGCCCCCCTCCCTGACCCCGAGGACGTTCCACGCCGAGAGCGCGAACGCGGTCGCGATCGCGACGAGCTGGCCCTGCGAGACCGGCAGGCCGAGCGCCGAGAACGCGGGCGCGGCGGTCCCGAGGGCCGGGGCGAACGACCCGAGGAATTCCGCGAACGCCGTCGAGAGCGCGGCGACGGTCCCGGGCATCACGACGAAGACGAGCGCCCACATGTAGAGGAAGCCCCAGATCGGGCCGAACGTTTCCGACAGGTACACGTACGGCCCGCCCGCCTCCGGGCGGCGCGCCCCGAGCTCGGCATACGTAAGGCCGGCCACGGCCGCGTGGACCGCGCCGATCAGCCAGACGGCGACGATCCACGACGGGAACGCCGCCTTGCGGATCACGTTGCCCGCCGAGAGAAAGATCCCGCTCCCGATCATCGAGCCGGCGACGTAGAGGACGCAGTCCCAGAATCCGAGGGCTCTCACGAGCTGCGTCGCGCCGCGGCGTTCTTCGATCACGTCCGGCAAGCCTAGCAGCCGTCCGGACAGGGGTAATCTCCGCGCGTGACGGACGCCCCGCCCGCGCCCCGCAAGTACGTCCTGCGCCGCACGGCCGCGAAGAGCTACCGCGTGGATTACGCGCGGGAGCTGAACGAGGAGCAGAAGGCCGTCGTCTTCGCGCCGGACGGCCCGACGCTCGTCGTCGCGGGCGCGGGCTCGGGCAAGACGCGCACGCTCGTCTACCGCGTCTCGCGCCTCATCGAGGACGGGGCCGACCCGTCCTCGCTCCTCCTCCTGACGTTCACGAACCGCGCCGCGCGCGAGATGAAGAGGCGCGTCGAGTCCCTCATCGGAGCGGACCTCGTGCGGGCCACCGCCGGCACGTTCCATTCCGTGGCGTCGCGCCTTCTCCGGCCGCACGCCGAGCTCCTCGGGTTCCGGCCGAACTTCACGATCCTCGATTCGGAGGACACGAAGGACCTCCTCGAGTCCGCGACGTCCGACATGGGCATCCCGGTCACGGAGCGGAGGTTCCCCAGGGGCGACCTCCTGCGCGCGATCGTCTCCCTGTGCGTGAACACGGGGCGGAAGCTCGACGACGTCATCGCCGAGGAGCACCCGCACTTCCTCCCGCAGATCGACGCGATCCGCACGGTCGTCCACCGCTACCTAGAGCGCAAGGTCCTCGCGAACGGGATGGACTACGACGACCTCCTCCTGAACTGGAAGCGGCTCATGCTCGAGCGCCCGGACATTCGCCGGTCGTTCGGCGCGAGGTTCAAGCACGTCCTCGTGGACGAGTACCAGGACGTGAACCGCCTCCAGGCGGACCTCGTCGACATGGTCGTCCAGGACGTCGAGAAGCCGAACGTCATGGTCGTCGGCGACGACGCGCAGTCCATCTACTCGTTCCGCGGCGCCGACTTCGAGGCGCTGCTCGGCTTCCCGGACCGCCACCCGGGGACGGCCGTCTTCCCGCTCGAGACGAACTACCGGTCGACGCCGGAGATCCTCCGCCTCGCGGACGCCTCGATCGCGCAAAACGCACGGCGCTTCGAGAAGACACTCAAGGCCGTGCGGCCGTCCGGCGTGCCCGTCGCCGTCGTCGGAACGTCGGACGTCTCGCAGCAGGCCGAGTTCGTCGCCCAACGCGTCCTCGAGCTGCGCGACGAGGGGACGCCGCTCGGCGAGATCGCCGTCCTCTACCGCGCGCACCACCAGGCGCTCGAGCTGCAGATCGAGCTCACGCGCCGCGGGATCCCGTACGAGATCCGGTCGGGGATGCGCTTCTTCGAGCAGCAGCACGTCAAGGACGTCCTCGCGTACCTGCGCCTCCTCGTGAACCCGAAAGAGGAAACGTCGTTCAAGCGCCTCCTGAAGCTCCTCCCGAAGGTGGGGGAGCGCACGGCCGCGACGCTCTGGACGGCGGTCGGCGACCTGCCCGACCCCGTCGCCGCATTCTGCCGGACCGACTTCCGCAAGGCGCCCGCCGGCGCGCAGGCCGGCCTGAAAAAGCTCGCGGCGACGCTCGAGGCCCTGCGCAAACCGTCCCTCCTGAACGCGCCGGCCGAGGCGATCCGCTTCGTCGTCGACGACGGCGGCTACGCGAACGTCGCGAAGTCGAAGTTCGACAACCACCAGGCGCGCCTCGACGACCTCGAGGCTCTCGCCCAGTTCGCGCTCCCGTACGACGGCGTCGAGAGCTTCCTCCAGGAGGTCACGCTCTTCGGCGAGCCGACGGGCGAGACGACGATCGCGGGAGAGAAGGAGGACGAGCGCCTCGTCCTCTCGTCCGTCCACCAGGCCAAGGGCCTCGAGTGGCGGGCCGTCTTCGTGATCGGGCTGATCGAGGACCGTTTCCCGAACGTCCGGGCGTCCCGCACGGCCGCAGGGCTCGAGGAGGAGCGCCGCCTCTTTTACGTCGCGGCGACGCGCGCGAAAGACGAGCTCTTCCTCGTCCACCCTCTCGCGGCGTTCGACCGGTACGGCATCGTCGTCGTGACCGAGCCCAGCCGGTTCCTGCGCGAGCTCGCGGACGGGCTTTACGAGCGCTGGGTCCTCGAAGCAGGGCCCGCGCTCCCCGCCGTGCCGGGAACGTCGCCCGCGCCCCGGCTCGCGGAGCGAAGCGATCCGACGCTGGAGGACGATCCCGAGGACGTGGTGAACTGAGGCACGCGGGACTCGCCACTACAATCGCCGCGTGAGACCCCCCGCGGTGCGCTTCGGCGGTCGCATCCTCTACCTGACCGAGGACGCCCGGCTCGTGCGCCGGCAGCTCGCGGGCGAGGACCTCGCGTGGGATGCGAACGACCCCTCGCAGGCCCTCCGGAACGAAATCTCCACGGACGAGATCACGCCGGGCTGGGTCTGCTTCCACCACGACGAGACGCTCGGCCGGTTCGCGTATCTCGGCGTCACGTGCGAGGACGGGGACGGCCGGACGACGCCGTTCGGCGAGGATTCGGTGCGCGCCGGCGGGTTCGCCGTATCCGTCGCGGGCCGGCGCCGCGGCAAGGGCTCGTCGCGCGAGCAGGCGCCGTACGCCGAGCGCGCCGCAGGGATCCGGCTCCTCGTCGCGGAGAGTTTCGAGCGCATCTACCGCCAGAACGCGATCAACCTCGGGATGCTCGTCACGACGGACTTCTCGGTCCTCGAGAAGATCCGGCGCGGCGAGGAGATCCCGCTCTCGTTCTTCACGGACGCTGAAGACGCCATGACGCGCGAGGTCATCGAGGCGGGCGGCCTCCTCCCGTCCACGCGCCGCCGTCTCGAGGGACGGGCGGCGCCGCCGGTCCGCGGCGCGCCCTCCCGGCCCATGACGCTCGCGGAGAAGATCCTCGCCCGCCACGCCGTCACGGAGGCGGCCGGCGCCCCCGGGGTCCCCGCGCTCGCCCCGGGCGACGCCGGTTTCGTCCGGGCCGACTGGCGCTTCTCGCACGAGTACGTGACGCCGATGGCCGCGAACGCGTTCGAGGGAGAGCTCGGGACGGCCGCCCGCGTCGCGCAACCCGAAGGCGTCCTCCTCTTCCGGGACCACCTCGCGCTCCTCGGCGAGGTCATGCCGGAGGAGCGGAAGAAACGCGGGCTTCTCGCGCTCGCGGACGGCCTCGCGGCGCGGCAGGAGACGTTCGCGCGCGCCCAGGGGCTCAGGCTCCACGGCGCGGGCGAGGGCATCTGCCACTCGCTGATGCTCGAGCGCTACGCCCTGCCGGGGCAGGTCGTCGTGGGCTCCGATTCGCACACGACGCACGCGGGCGCCGTCGGCGCGCTCGCCTTCGGGATCGGGACGACGGAGGTCGCCTGCGCGTGGCTCGCGGGCGACGTGCGCGTGACGGTCCCGGCCACGATCCGCGTCGAGCTGACGGGTTCCCGGCCCGCGGGCGTCGCGGCGAAAGACATCATGCTCGCCCTCCTCGCGCACCCGGCCGTGCGGACGGGCGGCGCGATCGGAAAGGTCCTCGAGTACGCCGGCGAGGCCGTGGAGGCGATGTCCGTCGACGAGCGGGCCACGCTCACGAACATGGCCGCCGAAGCGGGCGCGTTCGCCGGGATCGTCGCGCCCGACGAAACGACGGCCCGCTTTCTCGCCGACCGGCGCTCTCTCCCGCTCGAGGAGGCCCGGCGGCTGTGCGCCGGTCTCGCCCCGGACCCCGGCGCCGCCTACGACTCGGTCCTCACCCTCGACGTCTCGGCGCTCGCGCCGCTCGTCGCCCTGCCGGGGGATCCGGGGAACGGCGTGAGGATCGAGGACCTCCCCGCGCCCGTGCCCGTCGACATCGCGTACGGCGGGTCGTGCACCGCGGGCAAGCGCGAGGACATGGAAATGCTCGCGGCCGTCCTTTCCGAGGGCCTCGCGCGCGGCCGGCGGATCGCCCCCGGCGTGCGGTTCTACGTGCAGTTCGGCAGCCGGGACGTGCGCGAGTGGTGCCGGGAGAAGGGCTACCTCGACCTCTTCGAGCGCGCCGGGGCGATCACGATCGAGCCGGGCTGCGGCGCGTGCATCGCGGCCGGCCCAGGCGTGTCGACGCGGCCGGGCGAGGTGACCGTCAGCGCGATCAACCGCAACTTCCCGGGCCGGAGTGGGCCCGGCTCCGTCTACCTCGCGAGCCCGTACGTCGTCGCGGCGTCCGCCCTCGCGGGTAGGATCACGGCGTGGACTCCCGGCGCCTGACCCGGGCTGCCTGCGCGGCGGCCCTGCTGCTCGGCCTCGGCGGCTGCCGATGGGCCTGGAACCTGTGGGCGCGCGGCGACCTCGCGCGCGACGTCGCGTCGCTTCTCGCGCGCGAGGGGATCCTGGCGAAAGACGTGAAGTGCCGGATGTTCGGCACGCTCAACTCCGGCGCCTGCATCGTCCCGATGACGGCCGAGCAGGCGACCGTGTTCGTGGCGGCCCTCAAGCTCAGGGTCCTCGTCCCGACCGAGCCGGTCCGCGAGTTCAAGGGGGGCTGCTCGGACACGCCGCCCTACGACACCGGGTTCATCCGTGCGTTCCGGTCCGCGGCCCCACACCCGCCGGAGCTCCGCCTGCGCGACGGCGGATCCTTCGAGTACATCTACCTTTACCACCACCCGGCGACGGCGACGGCCTGCATCCAGGTCCTCTACACGCCCGAGGGCGTGAAGCTCCCCTAGGCCGATCGTCCGCCGGCCGTCCGGTCCCGCGGAACCTTCCGGCCCGTCCGGCGTACTCCTCTCAGTGATCGGGCTCCGCCCGGGAGGCGACGGACATGGCGAAGCTGCTGAAGATCCTTCTCGGACTGGTCCTCCTCGCCGGAGCGGCGACGGGCGTTTACGCGTACAGCCGCGGCGGGAAGAAGGCGGACGGCGGAATGAAGCTCGTGGACGCCCAGGCCGGGTCGATCACGGAAAAGGCGGTCGCCGTCGGACAGATCCAGCCGCGCCAGAAGTTCTCCGTCAAGTCGAAGATCTCGGGCATCGTGCGGGTCTGCCGCGTCCAGGTCGGCGACAAGGTCAGGGCGGGTGATCCGCTCTTCGAGATCGGCCCCGACCCGACGCCCCTCGAGATCACCGAGGTGGACCGGGCGGTCGAGTCCGCGAACGCGACGTTCCAGCGCGCGCAGCTCGAGTTCGACCGGGCGCAGGAGATGTTCCGGCAGGGAATCACGCCGAAGTCCGACGTCGATCAGAAGCGCGAGAGCTTCGAGCTCGCGAAGGTCGCCCTCAACAAGGCCGAGCAGGACCGCGACCTCACGCGCAAGGGCAGCCTCGCGAAGACGGCGACGACGGGGCTCGAGTCGATCATCCGGGCCCCCGCCGCCGGGACGATCCTGACGCGCCTCGTCAATCCCGGAGACCCGGTCGTCCCGCTCACGTCGTACCAGCCCGGCACGGAGCTCGCGACGGTCGCGGACATGAGCGACCTCATCTTCAAGGGCACGGTCGACGAGATCGACGTGGGCAAGCTCCACGCCGGCCTCGCGGCGCGCATCAAGGTCGGGGCGCTCCCGACGGACGTGGTCACGGGACGGGTCTCGCGCATCGCGCCGCAGGCGCAGCAGAAGGAGGGCGCCACGCTCTTCGACGTCGAGATCGAGCTCGACGCGAACCCGAAGATCACCCTCCGCGCCGGCTACTCGGCGAACGCCGACCTCGTCATCCGCGAGAAGAAGGACGTCCTCACGATCCCCGAGCGCCTCGTCCTGTGGGAGGACGGCGGCAAGAAGAGCTTCGTCGAGATCCCGGACGAGAAGGCGGGCGGCAGCAAGCTCGTGCCGAAGAAGGTCGAGGTCAAGCTCGGCATCTCGGACGGGATGAGCGTGGAAGTGGTCTCGGGTCTCTCCAGGGGCGACAAGGTGATTCAGAGACCCCCGAAAGAGATCTCCTAGCCGATGACGACGCTGAAGGAAGTCCTCCTCCAGCTCCTCCGGGACGTGCGCAGCCAGAAGCTGCGGACGTTCCTGACGGTCTTCGGGATCGTCTGGGGGACGGTCGCCGTCACGCTCCTCCTCGCGTTCGGCACGGGCCTCAAGAAGCAGCTCATCAAGACGACCGCGGGCCTCGGCGACCGCATCTGCATCGCGTGGCCGGGCCTGACGTCCATCCCGTTCGAAGGCCTCGGCAAGGGCCGGAAGATCCGGTTCATGGAGGAGGACGTGGAGGCGATCCGGCGGGAGGCCTCCGGGCTCTCGGCGGTCTCGAGCGAGTACTCGACGACGATGAAGCTCCACCTCGACCTCAAGACGTGGCCCGTGGACGTCTCGGGCGTCTCGCCCGAGTTCGGCCGGATGCGCAACCTCATCCCACAGGCCGGCGGGCGTTTCATCGACCCCGTCGACATGAACGAGCAGCGCCGTGTCGTCTTCCTCGGCGACAAGCTCGCCGAGAACGTCTTCGGAAAAGGGGAGGACCCGGTCGGAAGGACCGTGATGCTCGGGAGCTCGCCGTTCCTCGTGATCGGCGTCCTCAAGACGAAGAACCAGGACTCGAGTTACAGCGGACGCGACAACGACAAGGCCTCGATCCCGGGGACGACGTACCGCGCCCTCACGGGCGAGAAGTACGTCGACAACCTCATTTACCAGGCTTCGTCCACGTTCGACACGGAGCCCCTGACGAAGCGGATCCTGGAAATTCTCGGGAAGCGGCAGAAGTTCGACCCGGCCGACAAGGAAGCCCTCTCCGTGTGGGACACGACGGAGCAGTTCAAGTTCTTCGACACGTTCATGCTCGCGTTCACCGGGTTTCTCGGGATCGTCGGGTCTCTCACGCTCGTCGTCGGCGGGATCGGGGTCTCGAACATCATGAACGTCGTCGTCGAGGAACGGACGAAGGAGATCGGGATCAAGATGGCGCTCGGCGCAAAGCAGAGCTTCGTCCTCGGCCAGATCCTCCTCGAGACGCTCCTCGTGACGGGGATCGGCGGCGCGATCGGCTTCGGCGTGTCGCTCGCGATCTGCGCCGTCTTCCCGCGGTTCGGCCTCACGGACTACGTCGGGGTGCCCGAGGTGTCGCCGTTCGTCGCGGCGGTCACGATCGGCATCCTCGGTCTCATCGGGCTCCTCGCCGGGTGGTTCCCGGCTCGCGAGGCCTCCCGCCTCGACCCCGTCGTGGCGATGAAGCTCTGATGAAGACGCCCGCCGTCGTCCTGACGCTCTTCGTCCAGTCGTCGCGCCTCTCGAAGAAGCGCGCGTTCCTGACGATCGCCGCGATCGCGTGGGGGACGGTCGCGATCCTCCTCCTCCTGTCGTTCGGCGAGGGACTCAAGCGCCAGATGGACCGCAACCGGCGCTCGACCGGCGAGAACCTCGCCGTCATGTGGCCGAACGAGACCAGCAAGGCGTGGAAGGGGATGAACCCGGGGCGCCCGATCCGCCTGACGCTCGACGACGTCCCGTTCGTCGCGGAGCGGATGCCCGAGCTCACGGCGGTGATCGGCGAGATCGTCTCGTGGCGCACGGCGCTCTCGTACGGGCGCAAGACGGTCAACGGCCGCGTCCTCGGAACGAACGTCGTCTACGGCGAAGCGCGCAAGCACTACCCGATGGCCGGCGGCCGGTGGCTCACCCCGGCGGACGAGGCCGACAAGCGGCGGGTCATCTTCCTCGGCGACGAGATGGCGAAAGACATCTTCGGCAAGGAGGATCCCGTCGGGAAGACGCTCCTCGTGAACAATTCCCCGTTCACGGTCATCGGCGTCATGCAGCACAAGACGC
>DATKLW010000145.1:0-13024 GCA_035542215.1 Thermoanaerobaculia bacterium
CCGAACGCGCTGCTCATGAAGCACGCCGTCACGCTGCGCGGCAAGGGTCTCCCGGGAGATGCGCCCCGCGAACGGCGCTGGGTCCGCTTCAGCGTGGTGCCGTCGTCGGCTCCCTCCGACGTCATCGCCTGCGCCCGGGAAGCCCTGCGGCGCGACCCGGTCGCGGGGGTCGACGGCGATCCGGAGCCCGACTGCGTCTTCCTCGGTTTCGGCGACAGCGGATCCGAGTTCGCCGTCCGGTACTGGCTCACCGACATGTTCCGGGCGGACCCGGTGGACTCGGCGGTCAGGACGCGGCTCTGGTTCGCGCTGCGCCGCGCCTCTCTCCCGCTCGCCTTCCCGGTCCGGGACGTGACCCTCCGGAACGACGACGCGGATGCCCGGGCCGCCGCCGCGGAGTCCCGGCGTGCGGCGGGGCGGGGCGCCCTCGAGCGCGTGTCGATCCTCGAGCCGCTCACGCCCGAGGAGCGGGCCCGCGTGGCGCAGGGGATGACCCTCCTGCCGTTTGGCGCGGGCGAGGCGATCGTCCGGCAGGGGGCCGCCGGCCACCATCTCTACGTGCTCACGAAGGGCCGCGCGGAGGTTCGCGTCTCGGTCGCCGGCTCCCCGGAGCGGACGGTCGCGACGCTCGAAGCTCCCGATTTCTTCGGGGAGATGGGCCTCCTGACCGGAGAACCCCGGAAGGCGACCGTCTTCGCCCTCACGGATGTCGAGGCCTGGCGCGTGGACAAGGCCGACTTCAAGGCCATACTCGAGAATCGTCCCGGTGTCGCCGAGACGATCGCGGCCCTCGTGTCGGAGCGCGAGGCGGAGCTCGCGGCCGTGCGCGAAGGGCTCACCGAGGACGCCAAGCGCTCGCGGATGGAAAAGTCGCAGCCGCTCACGCTCGCGAGAATCCGCGAGTTCTTCGGGATCAGCTAGGTAAGATCCGCTCATGCTCCTCTTCCCCGAGATTGAGCCGTATCGCACATTCCGGCTGCCGGTCTCGGATCTGCACACGCTCTACGTCGAGGAGTCGGGCAATCCCGACGGCGCACCCGCGGTCTTCTTCCACGGCGGTCCCGGCGCGGGGATCTCGCCGATGCACCGCCGGTTCTTCGACCCGAAGTTCTGGCGCGTCATCCTCTTCGACCAGCGCGGCTGCGGACAGTCGACGCCGCTCGGGGAGCTCTCCGAGAACACGACGTGGCACCTCGTCGCCGACGCCGAGAAGATCCGGGCGCATCTCGGGATCGCGAAGTGGCTCGTTTTCGGCGGGTCCTGGGGCTCGACGATGGGCCTCGCCTACGCCGAGACGCATCCCGAGCGGGTGACGGGTCTCGTCCTTCGCGGAATCTTCCTCGGGCGGAAGCTCGAGATCGACTGGACGTTCGCGGACGGCCTGAGGCGCATGGAACCGGAGGGCTGGGATGCGTTCGTCGCGCCGCTCACGCCGCGCGAGCGCGGCTCCATCGTGCGCGCCTACTACCGCCGCCTGACGTCCGACGACGCCCTCCAGCGGCGGGAGGCCGCTCTCGCCTGGAACAAGTTCGAGAACCACGCGTCGAAGCTCGTGCCCGTGGACGAGCCCGTGGCCGAGGAGGACGTGCCGAAGGAGATCGCCCTCGCGCGGATCGAGGCGCACTACTTCCTCAACGACTCGTTCTTGAAGTCGGACGACCAGCTCCTTCGCGACGCCGAGCGCCTGCGCCGGATCCCGGGCGTCATCGTCCAGGGAAAGTACGATCTCGTCTGCCCGATCCAGTCGGCGTGGGACCTGCACCTCGCATGGCCGGAGGCGAAGTACGTCGTCGTCCCGGACGCAGGCCACGCGGCGGACGAGCCGGGCATCGTCTCGGCCCTCGTCGAAGCGACCGAGGACTTCAGAAGGAAGGCCTGACGTGCCGGCCGTCTCCACGAACGACGCGCCCGCGCCGGCCGGACACTATTCGCAGGGGATCGTCCACGGCGGCCTCGTCTACGTCGCGGGCCAGCTCGGGAAGGATCCCGCCCGACCGGATTCGCCTCCGGGAACGATCGACGAACAGACCGAGCGCGCCCTGCGCAACGTCGAGGCCGTTCTCCTCGCCGCGGGCAGCGACCTCGCGCACGTCCTCCAGATGACGGTCTACGTCTCGGACCCCGCGTTCTGGGGCCGCGTCAACGGCGTTTACGCGCGCGTCATGGGCGACAGCCGCCCCGCCCGTGCGATCGTCCCCGTGAACGAGTTTCACGGAGGCTGGCAGGTCGAGATCGCGGCGATCGCGGCGGTCCGGCCCCGGGGCTGAGCGTTTCGGCCGGCGGCGCGGGACCGTGGCCCCGTCTGGTACGGTTGGGAAAATGGCCGGACGTCCGCCGCTCTCCCTCGCCCTCCTGCGCCTGTACCCGAAGAAGGCGGGGTCGGCGGCCGTCGGCGCCCTTGCCCGGCTCACGCTGCCTTCCGGCCTCAGACGCCCGCTCCTCGGCCGCTTCGCGGCGGCGTACGGCGCGAACCTCGGCGAGGCCGACCGGCCGCTCGAGAACTACACGAGCTTCCTCGACTTCTTCACGCGGCGCCTCAAGCCCGGCCTGAGGCCGCAGGCCGTCAGCGTTCCGGGCGGCGTCAACTCGCCCGTGGACGGCGCGCTCATCGCGTCCGGCCGCGTCGCGGACGGGGCGCTTCTGCAGGCCAAGGGCCTCCCGTACCGTCTCGACGAGCTCCTCGACGGCGACCCGCTCGCGGCGGAGCTCGCGGGCGCGCACTTCCTCACGCTCTACCTCGCCCCGAAGGACTATCACCGCATCCACGTCCCGCTCGCGGGCGTGTGCGTCTCCGTCGGGCGCGTCGAAGGCGAGTTGTGGCCCGTCAACGACGCCTCGACGAATTTCACGCCGCGCCTCTATGTGCGCAACCGCCGCGCGACCTGGATCGGCCGCGGCTCCGGGCCCGACGACGGCCTCGTCGTGGCGGCCGTCCTCGTGGCGGCGACGCACGTCGGCGGCGTCGTGATCGACCCGCGCTGGCTTTCCGGCCGAACGTTGCCGCGGCGGGGCCGGCTCGAAGTCGCGAGCCTGCCCTGCGCCCCCGGCGACGACCTCGGGACGTTCGAGCTGGGCTCGACGGTCGTCCTGCTCGTGGGCGGCCCGAAGGCGGACTCGTGGAAAGCGGCGCGCGGCCTCGGCCCCGTGAAGGTCGGCGAGAAGCTCGGGAGCTTCGGGCCGTGACGCCGCAGGACGGACGCGGGGAGCGAGCCGCGCACGCGCGGATCCTCGGTCTCCTGTTCGTCGCCGCCTTTCTCGTCCGTTTTCTTTTCGCGCGTGCCGATCCGTTCCTGCACGGCTGGGACGAACGCTTCCACGCCCTCGTGGCGCGCAACCTCGTCCACGACCCGTTCACGCCCATGCTCATCGCGCACCCGATGGCGGCCTTCGACTTCCGGGACTGGACGGGTTGCCACGTCTGGCTGCACAAGCAGCCGCTGTTCCTGTGGCAGATGGCGCTCAGCCTGAAGGTCTTCGGCATCTCGGAGCTGTCCCTCCGCCTCCCGAGCGTCCTCCTCGGGGCGCTCATGGTTCCGATGCTCTTTCGGTTCGCGTTCCTCCTGACGGCGGACACGGCCGTCTCGCTGCTCGCCGCCCTCCTGCTCTGTTTCTCGAGCTACCACCTCTCGCTCGTCGCCGGGATTCGGGGCATGGACCACAACGACGTCGCGTTCGGCTTCTACGTCCTCGCGAGCCTGTGGGCCTGGGCCGAGTCCCGAAGGAAAGCGGCGTGGGGCTGGGCCGCCCTCGCGGGGGCGTTCGCGGGATGCGCGGTCCTGAACAAGTGGCTCCTCGGCCTCACCGTGTTCCTGGGGTGGGGAGTCGACCTTCTGCGGGCCGCGAGGCAGCGGGGGGACGTGAAGCGGGACTTGCGTCAGTTTCTGTTCGCGCTCGCCGTGTGCGGCGCCGTGGCGTTGCCCTGGCAGGTCTACGTCATGCAGCGGTGGCCGGAAGTGGCCCGATACGAAAACGCGTACAACGTCCGGCACCTCACCGAAGCTGTCGAAGGCCACGACGGCTCCGTGTGGATCTATGCGGCGAACGCGCCGGAGCTCCTCGGTCCGTGGATCTGGATCTTCGTTCCGATCGGCATCGCGATGGCGGCGGCGTCGCGGAGGGTGGACCGCCGCCTCCTCGCGCCGGTCCTCGCGATCGTCGGCTTCGTGTTTTGCTTCTTCTCCTTCGCGGCGAAGACGAAGATCGTCTCGTACGTGTTCTTCGTCGTGCCCCTGTGCCAGTGCTTCCTGGCGTACGGCGTCGTCGGCGTCCAGCGCCGCCTCGGCCGCAGGCCGCTCCTCGCCCTGACCTTTCTCGCCTGCGCGGGCCTGTCGCTCGACCCCCAGAGGGTGCGGGCGTATTTTTCGGCGCAGAACACGGAGCGGGGCCGGCGGATCGCGACGACGGAGATCCTGAAGGGCCTGAGGGCGCAGCTCCCGCCCGGCGTGAAGCTCGTGCTCAACACGAACCCGCACGAGAACGTGGACCTCATGTTCTACGCGAACGACCTGACGGCCTACGCACGGATCCCCGAGGCCGATCTCGCGGCGCTCGCGGCGAAGGGCGTCCGGGTCGCCGCGTTCAAGGGCGACGCGCGCCACCCGCTCCCTGCGTCCCTCGCCGCCTATCCCGGCCTCGTCGTTCTCGACGTCGGCTACGCCTTCCGGGACGTCCCGTTCTGACGATGGCGGGACGGACGGGCGCCGCCGTGCTCCGGGCGATGGTCGCGGGACTCGCGCTCTCGGCCGCCGTGGCCCGCGGCGCGGGGCCGGTTCCGCCCGTCCTGCGCTGGGGCGGCGACGCCGAGGGCGGCGCGCCGTTCGTCGAGGCCGATCCCGCGGACCCTTCGAGGTTGCGAGGCTTCGACGTCGAGATCGCGACGCTCATCGCGGAGAAGCTCGGCCGGACCCCCGTCTTCGTCCAGGCCGCCTTCCAGTCCCTCGACCAGTCCGCCGCGCGCGGCGACTTCGAGATCGGAATGTCGGGCGTCGAGGACACCCCGCAGCGGCGCGCGGCTCTTTCCGTGACGATTCCGTACTTCGAGTTCCGCGAGGTCCTGACGGTCCGCGCCCGCGACGCGGGGCGCATGCGCGGCCTTCCGGACCTGCGTGGACGGCGCGTCGGGACGCTCGCCGGGACGATCGCGTGGGACCTGCTCGCTGCCGCCGAGGGGAAGGACGGAATCGTCGCCGTGTCCTACGACGACGACGTTCACCCGTACGAAGACCTCGCGCAGGGGCGCCTCGACGCCGTCCTTCTCGACCACGTCCTTGCGGCCCGGTCCGTGCGCCGCGTGGCCGGCCTCGTGATTCAGCCTGCTGCGGTCGCGACCGGCCGGTACGTCGTGATTCTCTCGAAGGAGAACGCGGCGCTCCGCGACCGCGTCGACGCGATCCTCCTCGGCGCGATGCGCGACGGGACGCTGAAGGGGATCTTCGGGAAATGGGGTGTCTGGGACGAGGAGCAGGCGCGCTTCGAGAGCGAGCTTCTCGCAGAGGGAGATGTCCGAAGAGAACGACCGGGGGTTTCTTCGAATGGTGAAGAGGGCGCGCCCGCGGGCGACACGCTGCGGGCGGGAGGCGGTGCGCCGGGTGCCGCCGCGCCGCCATCCCCCTCTTCACCTTCTAAGAATTCTCTTTCCCTCGTTCTCTCCTACTTGCCTTCACTTCTGAAGGCTTCCCTGGTGACGATCGTCCTCTCCTGCCTTTCGATGGCGCTCGCGGTCGCCCTCGGCATCGGGATCGCGAGCGGGCGCGTCTACGGAAACGTGGTCGCGCGCGGACTGCTCACGGCGTACGTCGAGGTCACGCGTGGGACGCCGGTCCTCCTCCAGCTCTTCGTCCTCTACTACGGGCTGTCGTCCGTCGTGCGCCTGCCTGCGTTCGTTGCGGCGCTCCTCGGCCTTGGCCTGAACTACGCCGCGTATGAAAGCGAGATTTATCGCGGCGCCCTCGAAGCCGTGCCGAAGGGCCAGCTCGAGGCCGCGCGAACGCTCGGTCTCACGGAGGGACAGGTCCTCCGGCTCGTGCGCGGTCCGCAGGCTTTTCGCCTCGCGCTCGCGCCCATGACGAACGACTTCGTCGCGCTCCTGAAGGACTCGTCGCTCGTCTCGGTCGTGACGGTCGTCGAGCTCACGAAACAGACGTCGATTTTCGCCACGAATGTCGCGAGCTGGGCACTGCCCGGCGCCCTGTGCGCGGCCCTGTACCTCGCGATGTCGCTGCCGCTCGCGCGGCTCGCGCGCCGCCTCGAGGGGCGCTGGAAGGCGGGCTCGGCGTGAGCACGGCCTCGCCGTTCCTCACGGTCGACGGCCTGCGCCTCGCGCGCGGGGCGACGGAGGTCCTGAAGGGCGTGACGCTGTCGGTCTCGAAGGGAGAGCTCGTCGCCCTGATGGGTCTGTCCGGCGGCGGGAAGACGACCGTCCTCCGGACGGTCGTCGGCCTCGAGGGGTTCGAGGCGGGGTCGGTCAACGTGGACCGCGTCGCGCTCTCTCCCGGCCCCGCGCCCTCGGGAGCGACGCTCCGCGCGCTCCGCACCCGCGTCGGGATGGTCTTCCAGTACCACGGCCTCTTCGAGCACCTCACGGTCCTCGACAACGTGACGCTCGCGCCTCTCCACGTCGCGAGGCTCGCGCGGGAGGCCGCCGAGGCGCGGGCGCTCACGCTTCTCGCGGGCCTCGGCGTCGATCGCCACGCGCGCGCGTTTCCCCGCGAGCTCTCGGGCGGCGAGGCCCAGCGCGTCGCGATCGCGCGGGCGCTCGCGATGGAGCCGCCGCTCCTCCTCATGGACGAGCCGACGGCGTCGCTGGACCCGGCGCGCCGGAACGAACTCGGACGGGCGCTCGTCGCTCTTGTGAAGCAGGGGGGGCGGACGCTCGTCGTCGCGACGCACGACGAGGATCTCGTGCGCGACTTCGCGACGCGTGTCGTGATCCTCGCGGACGGGGCCGTCGTGGAGGAGGGACCGCCCGGAACAGTGCTCTCGAACCCGCAGCATCCGGCGACGCGCTTTCTCCTCCAGACGAAGGAGCGCGAGCCCGCGCCGGACCGGCCTCCCCGCCCGCACGCGCCGCGCGTCCCGCGGGGGAGGGCGCCGGCGCCCTGAGAGAGCCGCGACCCCGTCTCTAAGTCACGGGGTGCTAACCTTTTGGGGCAGTCATGGCGGCAACCGGGCGGCTCAAGCAGTCGATCCTCAAGGACGCGATCCGCGAGAACGTGGACGTGATCGAGGGGCGTCTCCCGAAGGGGCTGAGGCGCTGGGACCGCATCAGACGCCGCCTTTTCCGGGCGTCTTTCTTCGTGATCGTCCCGCTCGCGCTCTTCCTCTCGATCAACGCGCTCACGACGGGGAAGGGCGAACGGACCGACGTTCTGGTCGTCTCGACGCCTTCGGCGGCGCCGGCGCCCGCGGCGGCCGTCCTTCACGCCCCGAAGGGCCTCGAACCCTCCCTGTTCCGCCTCGCCGTGCGCTCCGTCGTCCTCGACCCGGGCCACGGCGGGACGGACCCCGGCGCGATCGGCGCGGGCGGCGTCCGCGAGAAGGACGTCACGCTGGACGTCGCGAACCGCGTCCGGTCGCTCCTCGAGGAAAGCCACCTCGCCGTGTCCATGACCCGGGACGGCGACACCACGCTGTCGCTCAAGGACCGCGTCCTCCTCGCGAACGCCCGGAGACCCGACCTCTTCGTCTCCATCCACGTGAACTCGACCCCGTCCGTGCGCGACAAGCGCGTCGTCGAGACGTACGTACTCGGGACGACGACGGACGCGCGCATCGAGGCCCTCGCCGGCGACGAGAACCGCGAGTCGGGCTACACGCTCGCGGACTACCGGCGGCTCCTCGAGGGCGTCCTCGTGGACGCGCGGTCCGGCGAGTCGCACCGCCTCGCGCAGTCCGTGCAGGGCGGTCTCGTGACGGGCCTCAGGCCGTCCGTCCCGCGCCTCGAGGACCACGGCGTGAAGGAAGCGCCGTTCGTCGTCCTCATCGCGACGGAGATGCCCGGGGTCCTCGCGGAGGTCTCCACGGTCTCGAACGACGACGAGGCGCGCCGCCTCAAGGACGCCGGCTACCGGCAGACGATCGCGCGCGCGCTCGCGGACGGGATCCTCGCGTACGCGGAGTCCCGCAACCATCCCCCCTCGAAACGGAGTTGAAATGACCGCGAAGAAAGACGTCCTCCACGTGGGCATCGACCTCGGGACCTCGCGCAGCGCGATCGCGGCGTCGAACGGCACGAAGCACGTGGTGGAAAGCTACGTGGGCTGGCCGCTCGACATGGTCGCGCGGAAGATCGTGAAGAAGACGATCCTCTTCGGCGCCGAGGCGCTCGAGGCGCGGCCCATGCTCGACCTGCACCGCCCGCTCGAGCGCGGCCTCATCAAGCAGGGCTCGGCGAAGGACGAGGAGGCCGTCCACGAGCTCCTCAAGCACCTCATCGCGCTCGCGGGCCGCCAGGAGGGCCAGCGCGTCGAGGCGGTCGTCGGCGTGCCGGCCGAGGCGCTGCGCGTCTCGCGCCAGCACCTGCGCGGGGCCGTGAAGGGGATCGCGGACGCGCTCCTGATCGTCTCCGAGCCGTTCGCGGTCGCGTACGGCATGGACGCGCTCCTCCACACGATGGTGATCGACATCGGGGCCGGGACGACGGACTTCTGCGTCATGAACGGCCGCTATCCGACCGAGGACGACCAGCGCACGCTCACGCACGCGGGCGACTCGATCGACGACCAGCTCATGAAGCTCGTGAAGACGAAGGCGCCGGAGGGCCGTTTCTCGATCCACATGGTCCGCGAGTGGAAAGAGAAGCACAGCTTCGTCGGCGACTCGAAGCAGCCCGTCGTCGTGCGCTTCCCCGTGAAGGGCAAGCCCGCCGACGTCGACATCACGGCCGAAATGAAGAAGGCCTGTGAAAGCGTCGTCGGCCCGATCGCCGAGACGATGCTCGACCTCCTCTCGAAGGTCGAGCCCGAGTACCAGGAGAAGGTCCAGCGGAACATCGTCCTCGCCGGCGGCGGCTCGCAGATCCCGGGCCTCGCCGCGGCGCTCGAGCGCTCGCTCCTCGACGTCGGCGGCGGACGCGTGAAGCCCGTCGAGGATCCGGTCTTCTCGGGCGCGAACGGCGGACTCGCGATCGCGATCGACGCTCCCGAAGGGGAGTGGGAGCCCCTCGGCGCATGAGCGGGGACGGCGGGTTCGGCCGGGACTCCGGAACGCCGCGGCGCCGCATGCTGCCCGCCGTGACGGACGTCGTGCGCGAGCTCGCGCGGACCGTCTCCGCGGACCCGGCCGTCCTCTTCAAGGCGGCCCGTTCGGTCGTCGCGGACGAGCTCGCGAAGGTCAAGCAGGGTTTCGAGTCGGCGCCGCTCGACGTTCTCGTGCGGCGCGCGCGCCGCCAGCTCGAGCAGGAAGGCGTCGCGACGCCGCTGTCCGAGGGGGCCGGGGAGCCGAAGTCCGTCTCGATCCCGGCGCCCCCCCTGAAACCGAAGGCGCCCCATGGAGACGACCCGTTCCAGAGCGCCGGCGCGGCCGACCTCGACTGGGAGAAGCACCTCGACATCCAGCCGGATGACGCCCCGTTCCGTTCCGCCATCCTCCCGCTCCCGCCGCGGTCGCGCGTGCAGGGAATTGCGCTTCCCGAGAGGACCGCGGTTCCGGCCGCGCCCGCCCCGCCCGCTCCCCGGTTGCCCCTGCCGAATCGCGTCCTCGCGCCGGAGGGGCTCGCCGTCGAGCGCAGCGGCCCCGCCCCGCGGCCGAAACCCGAGGTCGACGACCTCCCGCTCTTTTCGTCGGCCGCGCTCGATCTCTCGTCGCCGGTCGCGCCGGCGCCTCCGCCCCCGGCGAATCCTCCGGTCGCGCCTCCCCCTCCGGCCGTGCCGCCAGACGGTCCCGGGTTTCCGGCGTTTGCGGAGGTCCCGGCGTTCGTCAGGCCCGAGGCGCTTCCTCCCGCTCCGCCGCCCCCCGCAAATGACCGTGCGCCGCTCCCGGACTTCCCGGCGATCGAGCGCCTGGAGCCGGTCCCGGGTTTCGAGCTGCCCGAGCCGCGCGCTTACGATCCGCCGTCCCTACGCGTCGAGGCTCCGGAGCCGCCTCCCGCGCGCATCGAACCGCCCGTCAAGTCGATGTCCGAGATGCCGCCGCTCTCGAACCTCGTCGGGGACGTGACGGAGCCGGTCGAACCGGCGGCGCCGGCCATGGAGGAGTTCGCGTTCAAGGGCGTCGAGGCCGCGCCGCCGCCGCCGAAGAGATCCGGCAAGACGGGCTGGATCGTCGCGATCGCCGTCGTCCTCGCGGTCGCGGCGGGCCTCCTCTGGGCCGTCCGGACGTTCCTCTCGGGCGAGATCGTCAAGAAGGTGGAGGCGCCCGCCCCAGCCCCGAAGAAGCGCGAGACCGCTCCCGCTCCCGCGGCGTCCGCCGCGGCTCCCGTCCCGATCGCGGCCGCCCCGGCGCCGGTGAAAGCCGCTCCCCAGGCGAAGGCGACGCCGGGTCCGAAGGCCGCGGCTCCCTCTGCGCCCTCGGCGGCGCCCGTGCCGAAGGGCAAGGCCGCGCTGCTCCTGTCGCCCGACTGGGCCGGGAAGCCCGTCGTCTACGTCGTCCACTTCTCGTCGCACAAGGACCGCCCGTCGGCCGACAAGGAGGCGAAACGCCTCTCGGCCCAGCTCGGCAAGCCGGGCCGCGCGGTCGAGGTCGACCTCGGAGAGAAGGGCGTCTGGTACCGCGTCGTGATCGGCGAGTTCGCGACCGTCGAGGAGGCGCGCGCGTATCGCGCGGACCTCGAAACCAAGAAGACGCCGGGCCTCGGCTTCGTCTACGAGATGCGGGGGCGCTGAGCCGGAAAGAAAAAGGGCCGCGGATCGCGCGGCCCTTCGGGGATCGAATCGACAGGACCGTCAGAACGACGGCAGGAACGTCTTGACGATGTCGGCGACGGTGGAGGCGGGAGCGCTCCCGCGTGCCGTCTTCTTGATCGCGTCGAGGCGGTCGTTGAACGACGGGGTCTTCACCTCGTAGAGGACGCCGGTCGAGAGGATGTCCGTCTCGCGCGTGAACTTGAACGCCTCGAACCGCGACGAGACGTCGTGGCCGGCCGGGATCGGGCGCGCCTTGGCCTTGAGCGTCTTGAACTGGTCGTCGCCGCGCCACGTGACGCACGGCGACATGACGTTCAGGAACGCGAAGCCGCGGTGCTGGAGCGCCTTCGTGATGAGCTCGACGGTGCCCTTGAGGTCGCCGGAAAACGCGCGGCCGACCCACGTCGCCCCGAACGAGATCGCGAGCTCGCACGGGTCGACGGACGGCTCCGGGTTTCCGTAGTGCGTCGTCTTCGTCTTGTCGCCCGTCGGGGTCGTCGGCGCGACCTGCCCCTTCGTGAGGCCGTAGATCTCGTTGTCCATGAGGAGGTACGTCACGTCGAGGTTGCGGCGCGCCGAGTGCATGAAGTGGTTGCCGCCGATCGCGAGGCCGTCGCCGTCGCCGCCGACCGCGATGACCTTCACGTCGGGCCGCGAAACCGCGACGCCGGTCGCGAGCGGGAGCGCGCGGCCGTGCACGGTGTTGAAGCCGTACGTCTCGACATAGCCGGGAAGACGCGAGGAGCAGCCGATGCCGGACACGACGGCCGTGAGCTCCGGCGTGAGCTGGAGCTCGGCCATCGCGCGGTAGAGCGCCGTCAGGACGCCGAAGTCGCCGCAGCCGGGGCACCAGACGGGCTTGAGATCCGTCTTGTAGTCGTTCGGGACGAAGGCGGGCAGGGCGGGCGGTGCGGCGCTCATGCGGCCCCCTTCTTCAGGCTTCCGGCCGCGAAGTGCTTCCGGATCTGGTCGTCGACCTCGGAGATCGTGAGGTTCTTGCCGCCGGATCTCTTGAAGATCTTCGTGTCCGAAGGCAGCGTCGTGAACGTCTGCAGGTACTTGTAGAACTGCGCGGCGTAGGAGATCTCGATGACGAGGATCTGCCGGACGCTCTTTTTGAACTCCTCGAACGCCTTCGCAGGGAACGGGAAGATCATCTCGGGGATGAACGCGGCGACTTTTTCGCCGCGCGCCTCGGCCATCAGGACGGCTTCCTTCACGGCGCCCTTGGACGAGCCCCAGCAGACGATGCCGAGATCGGCCTTTTCGGGGCCGTAACGGCGCGCGCGCTGGTACTTGTCGCGGATCGGCGTGAGCTTGCGATACCGCTTCGCGTTCATCTTCTCGTGGACGAGGTGCATCGACGCCGGGCGGCCCGCCTCGTCGTGCTCGAGGCCGTTCGTCTGGTAGATGCCGCCCTTCATGCCCGGGACGCTCATCGGGGAGAAGCCCTCGGGCGTGTCCTTGTAGCGCTGGTAGTTCTCGAGGTCGGCCGGCGTCGGGACCGCGCGGTCGACGACCTTGTGGACGAGGCGCGCCGGGTCGAGCGTCTCGCGGCGCTGGCCGACGGACTGGTCCGTCAGGACGATGACCGGGACCTGGAACTCCTCGGCGATGTTGAAGGCTTCGACGGTCGCGTGGAAGCAGTCTTCGACGTCCGAGGCCGCGATCACGACGCGCGGCGCGTCGCCGTGGCCGGCGAACACGGCCTGCCAGAGGTCGGACTGTTCGCTCTTCGTCGGGAGGCCGGTCGACGGCCCGCCGCGCTGGACGTCGACGACGACGCAGGGAACCTCGGCCATCGAGGCGAGGCCGAGCATCTCCGTCATGAGCGAGAGGCCCGGCCCGGACGTCGCGGTCATGGACTTCACGCCGGCGAAGGAGGCGCCGACGACGGCGCCGATCGCGGCGAGCTCGTCCTCGGTCTGGACGACGCTGCCGCCCATCTTCGGGAGCCACTCCTCGGCGAACTGGAGGATCTCGGTCGAGGGCGTGATCGGATAGCCCGCGAAGAACCGGCAGCCCGCGTGGAGGGCGCCGAGCGCGGAGGCCTCGTTGCCCGACATGAGGAGCTTCGAAGGGCCGGGCGTGAACGTGATGCCGCGGTCCTTCAGGGTCGCGAGCGTCGCGCCGTGCGCCATGCCCGCGTCGAACGCCTTGAGGGCGAGCTCGCCGACGGCCGC
>DATKLW010000146.1:0-2746 GCA_035542215.1 Thermoanaerobaculia bacterium
GCCTCGCGTGGTGGGCGATCGCCCGCCGGCGTCGCCGGACGGCGGCCGGCGAACCGGCCGCTCCGGCCATGCCGCCCGGAGAGGAGCTCCTGGCCGGGCTCGCCCGCCTCGCGCCGATCGCCGAGACGCTCGGCGACGACGCGCGCGGCTTCTACTCCGACCTCACGCACGCCGTGAAACGGTACCTCGAACGCACGACGGGCGACCCGGTCCTCGAATGGACCACGTTCGAGACCGTCCGCCAGCTCCGAGAGAAGGGCTTCGACCTCAGGGCCGACGTTGCGCTGCCCGACCTCCTCGCTTCGGCGGACCGCGTCAAGTTCGGGAAGGTCGCCGCGACGCGGGACGAGGCCCTCGAGGCCCTCGCCCGCGCCCGCCGCCTCCACGACCACGTCGAAGAGCGCGAGGCCGCGCGCCGGGCCGCCGAGGCCGTCGCCGCGCGGGAGAAGGCCTCGTGACGATTCCCGCCGCCCTTCGCGACTTCGTGGCCGGCCTCGTCCCGCCGGGTCTCTCCTTCAAGGACCCGATCCTGCTGCTGCTCCTCCTGCTCGTTCCCGTCGCAATCGCGATGCGGATCCTCCGCGAGAAGCGCGGGGACGGGGCGCTCGTCGTCCCGACGCTCGCGCCCGTCGCGCGCGTCGCGCCGTCGTGGCGGGTTCGCCTGCGCCACCTGCCGTTCGCCCTCGCGCTCATCGGCTACGCGGCGCTCGTCGTCGCCCTCGCGCGGCCGCGGCTCGGCCTCGAACGGACCGAGTCGTGGACGGAGGGCGTCGACATCTTCGTCGCGCTCGACGCCTCCGGCTCGATGGCGGCCGAGGACTTCGCGCCGAAGAACAGGTTCCACGTCGCGAAGGCCTGCACGCGCGCGTTCATCGAGGGACGCCCGAACGACCGCGTCGGCCTCCTCGTCTTCGCCGGGAGGTCCCGCACCGTGAGCCCCCTCACGACGGACCGCGCGATGGTCCTCGACCGCCTGAGCGGCCTCAAGCTCGGCGACCAGGGCGACGGCACGGCGATCGGCCTCGCACTCGGCAACGCGCTCGCCCGCCTGAAGCCCTCGAAGGCGAAGTCGCGCGTGATCGTCCTCGTCACGGACGGCGGCAACAATGCGGGCGAAATCGACCCGGACACCGCCGCGGGCGTCGCGAAGGCTCTCGGCGTGCGCGTCTACACGGTCGGAGTCGGCACGAATACGGGCCCCGTCGAGATCCCGATCCCGGTGAGGGACCCCGAGACCGGCCGCGTCACCGAGCATCGGATCCGGGCGCGCGTCGACGTGGACGAGGCGCTCCTGCAGCGCATCGCGAAGGAGACGGGCGCCCGGTATTTCCGCGCGACCGACTCGCATGGGCTCGCGGACACGTTCGCGACGATCGACCGGCTCGAAAAGAGCGAGATCAAGACGACGCGCTATACGCGCTTTCGCGAGGTCTTTCCGGAGGTCGCGCACCCCGGAGTCGTCTGCCTCGCCCTGTCGGCCCTCAGCGCCCTCTTCCTCTTCCCGGTGGCCCCGCGATGAACGCCCTCCGCGCTCTCTTCGCGTCGCCCGCCGCCCTCGGCGCGGGCGCCGTCGCCGCGGCCGCGGCGGCCCTGCTTCTCGTTTGGTCCGCGCGGCGCCGGGCCGGCCGTGCGGCCGGCCTCGTGTCGCCGGACCTCGCCGCGAAGGCGCGCCTCGCCGCCGCGCCCCGCGGGCCCGCGGCTGCCGCGGTCCTCGCCGTCCTCGTCGCGCTCGGCCTCGGAGCCGCTCTCGCACGCCCGCACTGGGGCGACACCGTGGAGCGCGCGGAGCGGCGCGGCGCCGACGTCGTCCTCGTCCTCGACACGTCCGCCTCGATGCGCGCGGCGGACGTGTCGCCATCCCGCTTCGCCCTCGCGCGGCAGGCCGCGCAGTCCCTCGTCGCGCGGCTCGGGAGCGACCGGGTCGCGCTCGTCTCGTGCGAAGGCGAGGCGCAGGCGCTCGTCCCGCTCACGCTCGACGCAGCGGCCGTCGGCCTGTTCCTCGATGCAATCGAGCCCGGCATGGGCGCCAAGCCCGGCACGTCGATCGCCTCCGGAATCGCGGCCGCGGCCGAGCTCTTTCCGCCGGGCGCCGGCGGTTTCCGCCACATGGTCTTCTTCTCGGACGGCGAGGACCTCGAGGGCGGGATCGAGGCGGCGATCGGCAAGGCGAAGGCCGAGGGCATCACGATCCACACGGTGTTCGTCGGAGCGGCATCCGGCAACGGCGCGCCGGTCCCGGAAGTGGACGCCGCGGGGCGCACGAGCGGCTACAAGACCGACTCGAGCGGCCAGCCCGTCCTCTCGAAGCCCGACCCGGCGCTCCTCCGCCGCCTTGCGTCCGAGACCGGAGGCTCGTTCACGCAGGTGTCTTCGCTTCGAACCGACCTCGAAGGGGTCGCTCGCCAGATCGACCTCGGCGCCCGCCGCCCGATGTCCGAAGTCCTCCTCACGCTGCGCGAGGAGCGCTTCCAGATCCCGCTCGGCGTCGCCGTGGCCGCGCTCGGGCTGCTGCTGCTCGGCGTCGGCGGCGGACGATGGAGCTCGAAGACGAAGAAAGAGAAGAACCGGGGATTTCTGAGAAGGGCAAGAGGGGCAGGAGCAGCCGCGACCGTCGCGCTCTTCCTGATGACGCCGCGCGGGTCCGTGGCCCAGCAGGCGCAAGCGCCCGCCGTCCCGGTTTCCGCGGCGCCCCAGCAGGCGGCTTCCCCCTCTTCACCTTCTCAGAATCCTCCGTCCTCTTCGGACG
>DATKLW010000147.1:0-10241 GCA_035542215.1 Thermoanaerobaculia bacterium
GCGTCTCCTACGCGGCGCCGCCCGCCGCCGGGGAATCGGCTTCGGTCGTCGGGCTGCAGGAAAACGCCTCGTTCCGGTCGAATCTCGGCCTCGTGAATCTCGGCGCCGACGCGATCGCGCTCCGCGTCGCGCTCTATGGACCGTCCGGAGAGCTCCTGGCGGAGCTTCCCGACAGGACGCTGCCCCCGTTCGGCTGGACGCAGATCGACCGTCCGCTCCTCGGGCTCGCGGAAGCCGGGCGCGCGGTCGTCACGCGTGTCACCGGGTCCGGCGCCTTCAGCGCGTACGCCGCTCTGATCGACCAGACGACGTCCGCGGGCGCGTTCGTCGCGGCCGTGGACGCCTCGCCGGGGGACCTCGACCGCCTCGTGCCCGTCGTCGTCGACGCGACCGGGCTCGGGGGGACCCATTACCGCACGGAGCTCACGCTCGCGAACCTGACGGCCGCTTCCCTGCCCCTCGTCCTCACGTTCACGACGTCCTCGGCCGGCTCCGGGTCCGTCGGCGTCGTCCTCGGTCCCGGGGAACAGAGGATCGTCCCCGACGCCGTCGCCTACCTGCGCGCCCAGGGCCTCGTGATTCCACCCGGCAACGCGGAAGGCAGCCTCCGCGTCTGGGGCGGCGTCCCCGCGACGTCCTTCGCCGCGCTCGCGCGGACGTACACGCCCGGCCCGGCGGGAGGGACTTACGGCGTCGCGTACGCCGGCGTCACCGCGAGCGAATCCGCGGGTTCGGGCGCGTGGGTGTACGGCCTCCGCGAGGACGCCGCGTCGCGGTCGAACCTCGCGCTCGTGAATCGCGGAGACTCCGGGGACTCGATCGCCCTGACCCTGACGTTCTTCGACGAATCGGGCGCCCCGCTCGGCACGCCCGAGTCCCTCGCGCTTTCTCCCGGCGAGTGGCGCCAGATCGGGCGGCCGCTCGCGGCCCTGGGCGCCTCGGCGGGCTTCGTGCGGATCGAAAGGACCGCGGGCACGTCGCGATTCGTCGCCTACGGAGTCCGCAACGACGCCGTCACGTCCGACGGCAGCCTTCTGCCGATGGACGTCGCGCCCTGAAGTCGGCGACGCGAGGACGCTTCGCGCGACCCCGCGCGCGTGGCATCCTCGCGGCGTGCCGGAAGCCGCCCCGCCGCCGACGATCGTCTCGAACTGGGTCAACTCGACGTTCGGCCTCTGGTTCCCGTTCTTCCGCTGGATGGCGCAGACGCTGCCTCCCGTCGGCGTCGCCCGCCTCGCCGAGGCGACGGCCGAGCGCGCGATCTGGGAGCGCGACAGCGTCCGCGAGGCGATCCTCGAGAACTACGCCGCCGTCCTCGGCCTCCCGAAGAACGCCCGCGAGGTCGAGCGCGCGGGGCGCGAGATGGTGTCGCGGCACTCGCGCCTCTGGATCGATCTCCTCCGCTACTCGGGCCGGAGCGACGTCGACCCCGCCAGGCTCCTGGCGGCGCGCGTCGGCGACGAGCGCCTCGTCGAGGCCCAGCGCGAGGGCAAGGGCGCGATCCTCCTGACCGCTCACGTCGGCAACTTCGAGCTCGGCGGCCTCTTTCTCGCGCAGCTCGGCCTCCAGGTCGCGGCCGTCTACGTCCCGGATCCGTCCCCCGTCATCGAGAAGCATCGCGACGACGCGCGCAAGATGCTCGGCGTCACGGGCATTCCCGTCGACCGCTCCCCGTTCGGGTTCCTCCCGGTCCTGCGCGCGCTCGAAAAGAACATGTGCGTCGCGATTCAGGGCGACCGCGACGTCTCGGGCACGGGGCGGACGATGCCGTTCTTCGGGAAGACGGCGTCGTTCCCGATCGGCCCGTTCCGGATCGCGCAGTCGTCCGGCGCGCCGGTCTTCCCGGTCTTCGTCCTCCAGGAAGAGGACGGGCGCTACCGGACGATCGTCGAGGAGGCGATCCGCGTCCCGCCCGCGCGCGGCGCCGCCGCGGACGAGGCCGTCGTCGCCGGGCTCGCGAAGTTCGTCGCGAGGATGGAAGCGACGATCCGCGCCTATCCGACGCAGTGGTACCGGTTCGAGCGCTTCTGGGAGAGCGCGGATTGAAACGGGCCGCGGGCGGATGGCTCGCGGCCGTCTGGGCCGCGGCGCTCCTCGGCGCATGCGCTCCTTCCCGCCCCGCGAGCGCACCCGCCGCCGCCGGTCCGGACCCGGCCGTGATGATGGAAGGCGACGTCCGCCATCTGGGCGTCTCCTGGGTCGCGCGCGCGGCGCCTCCCGGCTCCGCGGACGGGATCCTCGTCGGCCGCTTCGCGGGGGCGCCGTACGACCTCGGCTTCGCGTTCGGCCGCCTGACGCGGCCCTGGATCCGCACTCAGGAGACGCATCTCGACACGCTCTTTCAGGCGCTCATTCCCGGCGGCCTGAAGCGCTCCCTCATCCGCCAGCTGTCGGCGTTCCGGCTGCGCTCTCTGCCGGACGAGATTCCGCCGGACCTTCTCGTCTCGATCGCGGGCCTCGCGGACGGCTACGAGCCCGTTCCGCCCGCCTCGGGCTGGAACGCGTGGCGGAGGATGCTGGACCTCCACGCTCTCCACGACGTCTCGCAGCGCTTCGTCGACGCGCCGGGCCTCGCGGCCGCGTGCACGGGATTCCTCGCGCGGACGCCGGACAGCATCCTCCTCGCGCGGAACTTCGATTTCGAGGGCGGCGACGTCTTCGACCGGCAGAAGCTCGTCTCGGTCGTCGCCGCGGACGGAAAGATCCCGTACCTCTCCGTCGGGTTCCCGGGAATGCTGGGCGTCGTGTCGGGCTTCAACCGCCTGGGAATCGGCGTCGCCCTCCAGGCGATCGCCGGCGGCGAGACCGCCGGCTCGGGCGAGCCCGTGACGCTCCTTCTCGCGGACGTCCTGCGGAACGAATCGACGTTCGACGGCGCGGTCGAGCGGCTCCGCCGCGGGAAAGTCTTCGTGTCGGACCTCATCCTCGTCGCGGACGCGAGGACGCGCCGCATGGCCGTCGTCGAGAAGAGCCCGTCCTCCTTCGCGGTGCGCGAATCGCCCGTGGCCTGGCTCGGGGCGACGAACGAGGCCGAGGACGCGGCCGTCAAGGCGCGCGCCCGCGCGCTCCCGCCGGAGTCGACTTCGCGAAAGCGACGCGCGCGGCTCGACGTCCTTCTCGCGCGGGGCGGCGCCTCCCTCGACGTCGCGGGCGCCGTCGCGATCCTGCGCGACCGGCGCGGAGCCGACGGCACGGACCTCGGGCCCGGGAACCGGAACGCGATCGACGCGTCCATCGCCGCGCACTCGGTCGTCCTCGACCTCGCGAACCGGCGCGCGTGGGTCGCGGTGGCCCCGCACACGCTCGGGGCGTACGTGCCGATCGACCTCGAAGACGTCCTCGCGTCGCCCGACGGCGCGTCCGCCTCGGCCGCCGAGCCGCTGCCCGCGGACGCGTGGCTCCTGTCCGGCGGCTACGAGCTCTACCTCGAGGCGCGGGCCGCGCTCGCCGAGGTGCGGACGCTCGAGCGGAAGGCGGCCCCGGGATGGCTCGAAGCCGCGGCCGCGGCGGCGGGACGCTCCCACGCCCTCTCGCCGGACTTTGCGGAGGCGACGGCGAAGCTCGGCGAGCTCGAGCTGCGCCGCGGGAACCGCGCACGGGCGCTGCAGCTCCTCGGCGAGGCGCTCGCGCACGATCCGGGCCCCGCGCCGGTGCGCGCCGCGGCCGAGCGCTGGCGCGACGCCGCGGCGCGCGGCGGCGCGCCGCCGAAGGACGGCATCCCCACGATCCCGACGCCCGACGAGCTCATCGCGGAGCGGGAGAAGAGATAAGAGAATTTCTTTGCTCAGGAGAAGAACGCGAGGGTGATGGCGGCACTGGACCCGTGAACGTCTCGCGTTTCGTACCGGTGGATTTTCTTAGAAGGTGAATATCCCGGGGCGTCGGGCGACGCTGACGCGCGCTCTGACGCGGCCCGGTGCGCCGCAAAGTCGGTCGCAATCTCCCACAGTCCGCTCGCCCCGAGGCGCTCGATCACGGCATCGCCGCCTCCCGCCGGTCCTCCCCCACTCACCCCTTCCAAGAAACGGCTCTCTTCGGACAATCCACTTCGCGGGGCCGCCTCGAAGCTGAACGTCGCGTCCACGAAGAGCGGTTCTCCCCTCCGAGCAAGAGAATCTTCGTTCTCCTCGGACGCGACGAGGAGCACCGCCGCCGCCGACTCGACGAGCGTCACGCCCGGGTTCTCGCGCGCGAACGCGCGGCGCATCTCGTCGTCGATCCCCTCGGCCGCGACGACGAGGATGCGGTCCGCGTCGCCCTTCGCGACGCGCGACGCCGCGAGCGCGAGGGCCTCGAGCCCGGCCGTCCGGCCCGAGACGAGCGTCTCCGCCGGGCCGCCGAGCGCGTAGAGAATCGCGAGCTCGCCGCCCGCGGTGTTGTGGACCGTCGCCGCGAAGACCGACGGCGCGAGGTCCTCGACCCGCGAGGCGGAATCGAGAAGGCGCTCGTGTCGGGTCATGGCGTCGCGGCAGCCGAACGCCGTCCCGACGACGACGCCGAACGTGGGGTCGGGGGCGGCGCCGGGCGGCGCGGTCGCGAGGCCCGCGGCCGAGAGGGCTCGCGCGCCCGCGAGGACGCCGGAGCGTCCGAAGCGGTCCATCCGGCGCAGCCGGTTCGCGTCGACGAGCCCGTCACGGACCGCGCCTCCGCCGTCTTCGACGGCCGCGGCCGCCGTCAGGACGACGTTCCTCATGCCCGCTCCAGGACGAGGGCCGCGTCCGTTCCCGAGAACGCGGCGGACATCGAGAGCGCGACGTCGACGCGGCTCTCCGGCGTGAACGGCGCGCCCGAGACGACGAAGAGAGGAGAGCCCTCGCGGGAGCGGCGGTGGCCTGCCGTCGGCGGAACGTCGTCCGCGCCGAGGACGAGAACGCAGAGGAGCGCTTCGAGCGCGCCCGCGGCCCCGAGCGTGTGGCCGGTCGCGCCCTTGAGGCCGTGCACCGGCACCGATCCTGCTCGGGGGCCGAGGACGTGCGCCAGAGCGGCCTCCTCCATCGCGTCGTTGAAGACGGTACCCGTGCCGTGGGCGCTCACGAAGCCCACGTCGGCCGCCGTGCGTCCCGCGTCGCGAAGAGCCGCCCGGGCCGCGCGCACGAGCCCGCCGCCGTCGGGCCGCGGGCGCGTCATGTGGAAGGCGTCGGCCGCCGAGCCGTAGCCGGAGACGAACGCGAGGACGCGCGCGCCGCGATGGCGCGCCGCGTCCTCGTCCTCGAGGAGGAGAAAAGCCGCGCCCTCGCCGAGCGTGAGCCCGTCCCGCGCTTCGTCGAACGGGCGCGCGGCAGAAGGGCTGAGCGCTCGGAGCGCGTCGAAGCCCGAGAACACGAAGGCCGACAGCGCGTCGGCGCCGCCCGCGAGGACGCGCGCGGCGCGGCCCTCGCGGATCCACGCGGCGCCGAGGCCGATCGCGGCCGAACCCGAGGCGCAGGCCGTCGAGACCGTCGCGACGGGCCCCCGCGCGCCGGTGCGCCGCGCGAGGAGCGCGGCGAGGGCGCCCGGCGACGAGCGCGCGAGAAGGGGCGTCCCGGCGGCGAGGCCGCCGCTCCAGGCCTCCTCTCCCGCGAGCGTCGTCCCCACGGAAACACCGGCGTCCGTCCCCCCGAACGCGGGCCGCGCGATGCCAGAGAGGGACTCGGCGGCCGCGGCGAGGGCGAGGCACGCGGCGCGGTCGTCCGTCTCTCCGGCAGGATCGGCCGGCGCGTCACGGACCTCGGCGGCCGTCTTCGCGACGAAACGCGACGCGTCGAAGCGCGAGACGGGCGCGATCGCGCTCGCGCCGCTCCATGCGGCCGCGCGGAGGACGCCGACGCCCGGCCCGAACGCGGTCACGGCGCCCAGGCCCGTCACGGCGACGCGGCGCTCCCGTCTCATCTCCTCCTTATAATCCACCGCCGCGCCCTTTTCGCGGCGCGCATCGGGGCGTTCGCTCGCCCGACCCGCCCATGAAGATCGTCGTCGCGTCCGACGCGCACCAGCCCAACGAGGCGTATCGGGGTGCCCTCCTCGCGGCGGGAGCCCTGCCCGAGGAAGTCGTCCTGCTGTTTCCCGGCGAGCCCCTCCCGCGCGCGTTCGACGGCCTGCTCCTCGCGGGCGGACCCGACGTGGACCCCTCGCGTTACGGCGAGACCTCCGTCACGCCGACGCTCGAGGTCCGCCCGGAGCGCGACGCGCACGATTTCGCGGCCTTCGCCGCCGCCGAAGGGCAGGGCGCCCCCGTCTTCGGGATCTGCCGGGGCCTCCAGGTCCTGAACGTCGCGCTCGGCGGAACGCTCTGGCAGGACCTCCCCTCGCAGCGCGACCGCGGCCTCGCGCACGACGCCGACGCGGCGGGGCACGGCCGCGACTTTCGCGCGCACGCCGTGCGCCCGCGCCAAGGTGCCGCGTCGCCGTTTGCCGAGGCGGTCGCGGGGGCGCTGGACGTGAACTCGCGGCACCACCAGGCCATCAAGGACCTCGCCGCGCCGCTCGTTCCCGTCGCGGCGTCTCCGGACGACGTCGTCGAGGCGGTCGAGCGCCACGGGAGCTCGTGGCTCGCGGCGGTCCAGTGGCACCCGGAGGACCTCGTCGCGGATCCGCGCCAGAAGGCGCTCTTCCGCGCGTTCCTCGACTCCTGCCGCGCTTTCGCGAAGGCCCGCTCGCGCGCGACGCCGCCGCTCGTCGAGGTCTCGCTCGAGGGCGCGAACGCCGTGGTGAAGCTCGCGCGCCCCGCGGCGCGCAACGCGTTCGCCGGAGACATGGCCGAGCTCCTCGCGGGCACGCTCGCCGCGCTCGGCGGCGACCCGACCGCGCCGGCCATCGTCCTGACGGGCGCGGGCGAGTCGTTCTCGTCGGGCTTCGACCCCGAGGTCCTCGCGGCGCTCGCGGCCGCGGGCGACGAAGAAGGCTTCCTCGCGCTTTTCGACGCCGTCGGCGCCGCCGTTCGCGCCGTCGTCGCCGCGCCCCGGCCCGTGATCGCCGCGCTGGACGGCGCCGTTCACGGGCCGGCCCTCGCCCTCGCCCTCGCCTGCGACCTGCGCGTCGCCGGGAGCGGCGGCCCGTTCGAAGCCGATCTCGGCCCCGGGCCCGGCCTCGCCGTCCCGGCGGCGGGCCTCTCGGCGCTCCTGCCCGCCGCGCCGGGCGGTCCCGCGAGCCTTTTCCTCCCCGCAGAGGCCGTGCCGGCCGCGCGCGCGCACGAGCTCGGCCTCGTGGACATCGTCGCCGAGGACGGATCGTCCTTACCGGTCGCCCTCGCCCGCGCCGCCCGTTTCTCGTCCCGCGCTCTTCCCGCGCTCGCCGCCACGAAGCGCATCTTCGCCGCCGAACGTCTCGCCGCGCTCGATCGCGCGCTCCCCCGCGAGCGGGAGGCCTGGCTCACCCTCTTCCGCGACGGCGCGCTCGCCGCGCTCCTCGCCGCCACCACCCGGATGTCCGACCCCCGACAGGAGATCGCATGAACCGATTCGCTTCCCGCCTCCTCGCCGCGGCCCTTGCCGCCTTCTCTCCAGCCGTTCTCGCCGGTCCCCCGGCGACGGCGCCTGACGCCGCGGCCAAAGAGGCCGTCACGGTCGTCAAGCCGTTCAAGGACGCCGGGCTCTGGTACGGCGTCTTCGGCGGCTCCATATGCTCGTGGCTCGACGCGGGCGACGGCGTGTTCCTGATCGACACCAGCTCGAGCGCCGCCGACGCGGCGAGCCTCAAGGCCGAGATTGCCCGGACGACGAAGAACAAGCCGGTGAAGTGGATCGCGATGACGCACCTTCACTCGGACTCGAACAGCGGGCTCGAGGCCTTCTTCCCGTCCGACGCGACGGTCTTCGTGAACGCGAAGGCGGCCGGCATGCTCGCGGACTTCGCGGCCCGCGTGAAGGGCCCTGCGCCGAGCGTGGTCGGCGTCGGCGACCGGCTCCTTCTCGGCGCCGGCAAGCTCCGCGTCGAGATCGCCGCGGCTCCGGCCAACGCGCACACGCCTTACGACCTCTACGTCTTCGACGCGGTGACGCGCACGATCTTCGTCGGCGACCTCGTGACGCCGGGCCGCTGTCCGATGCTCTCGGACCCCGGCTCGGACCTCAAGGGCTGGATCCTCACGCTGGACGGGATCGACGCGCTCAAGCCCGAGGGCCTCGTCGCGACACGCGGGAATCCGACCTCGAATGCCGCGCCCGAGCTCGCGCGGACGCGCCTCTACCTCACGAACATGCTCCAGTTCCTCATCGACGAGAAGAAGAAGAACGCCCCCGAGGCGCGCGTCACGGGCGAGCTCTCGATCGAGAAGCTCGGGGACTACTGCCCGCGCGAGCTGAGCGCGATCAACGCGCTGAGCGTCTACCGGAGGATGTCGCCCGACGGCTCGACCGTTCCCGGCCCCGCCCTGAAGAAATGACCGTGTCGCCGCCGGGGCCGCGCGGCGCGCGGGCCTCGACGGTCGTCTGGATGCCGCCGCGGGGCGTGAACACGCCCCGCACCGCGATCCGCCGAGGCGAGAGCGCCCGGGCGAGATCCTCGAGGACGCGGTTCACGACGTTCTCGTTGAAGATCCCGAGAGAGCGAAACGCGTTCACGTATTCCTTGAGCGACTTCAGCTCGACGCAAAGACGGTCCGGAACGTACGTGATCGTGAGGGTCGCAAAGTCCGGGAGGCCCGTCTTCGGACAGATGGACGTGAACTCGGGGATCGTGATCACGATCTCGTAGTCCGCCTCGTACTGCGAAGGCCAGGTTTCGAGGGCGGGAAGCGAGGCCTTCACGCCCGAGGCCGCGTGGCGCTGCGTGTAGCCCGACATCCGGACGAGGATAGCGCGAAGGCGGCGTCGCCCGGCGAGGACTGGCACGCGCTGTGCGAGAATCCGTCTCCGCCATGGCATTCACCTCGGAAAAGCGCGCCGCGCTCCTCAAAGACATCCGCCACCTCGCCTTGATGGCCGCCGTCATCCTGACAGGACGGTCCGTTCTGGCCGACTGGTACGTCGTTCCGACGGGGTCCATGAAGCCCACGATCCTCGAAGGGGACCGGGTCTTCGTCTGGAAGTCCGCCTACCAGATGCGCGTCCCGTTCTCCCGCATCCGTCTCTTCGGCACCGGGACGCCGCAGCGCGGCGACGTCGTCGTCGTGCGCAACCCGGACGGCGGGACCGTCCCGTTCGTCAAGCGGCTCGTCGGCCTTCCGGGCGACGTCGTCGAGCTCCGCAACGAGACGCTCTACATCAACGGCAAGGCCCAGCCGACCCAGTTCCTGCCCGAGCAGAAGGCCGACGACGGCGAGACGGTCCTCCTCGGCACGGAGATTCTGGGCGTGCGCCCGCACCCGGTCCGCGTCCTCCCGGACCGCCCCGCGTTCCGGACGTTCGGGCCCATCACGGTCCCGGAGAACGAGGTGTTCCTGATGGGCGACAACCGCGACGAGAGCCGCGACGCGCGCTTCTTCGGCACGCGCCCGATCACGGACCTCCTCGGCCGCGCCGTCGGCGTCATGTGGAGCTGGAACCAGGAGTTCTTCAAGGGGCCCCGCTGGACCCGGCTCGCGCGCCCCTTCATCACGAGCGCGCAGGGCGCGACGATCAACTAGCGCGTCCCGCGGCCGGGCGCCCGGACTTGCGTTCGTTGATCCTTAGACTTAATCTAAGCTTGATGGACCGGACCGGCCTCGCCGATCGCCTGAAGGAGAAGGGCCTGCGCGTGACGCAGCAGCGCGTCGCCGTGCTCGAGTACCTTTGCGCGACGCCGACGCACCCGACGGCCGAGGAGATCGGCGCCGCGGTGAACCGGCTTCAGCCCACGACGTCGCGGGCCTCCGTCTACAACGTCCTGAACTCCCTCAGGGACAGCGGCCTCATCGAAGAGCTCGTCTTCGACGACGCCGTCGCGCGCTACGACGCGAACCTCGGCCCGCACCACCATTTCCTGTGCACGGCCTGCGGCGCGGTCCACGACGTGCCGGTCGAAGCGCTCCCGCCGCTCCCGAAGAAACGTCTTCCGAGCGGCCACACGGTCGAGAGCGTCGACGTCACCCTCCGCGGGCGCTGCCCCGCGTGCGCGAACCTGATCCGCTAGCCGAGCAGCCAGCCCGCGGCGGCCGCCGCGAGGAGGAGCGCCGGCAGCGGAGCGCGGGTGAACGTCGCCCCGGCCGCCGCCAGGAGAGCGATCGCGCCCGTGCGCGCGTCCACGACCGTCGTTCTCGCCATGACCGCGGCGCTCGCGAGGACGAGTCCGATCGTGACGGGCCGGAAGGCGGCCACCGAGCGCCCGACGAACGGGAGCCGGCCCCA
>DATKLW010000148.1:0-5855 GCA_035542215.1 Thermoanaerobaculia bacterium
TCAGCGCTTGAAAAAGCCCTGGGGGGCGGAGGGCGCCGCGACGGCGGCAGAGGCGCCCGTGCCGAGAAGGCGCTGGTTCAGGTCGCGGATGCGCTCGTTGAGCTGAGCCACCTTGGACGCCATTTCCTGACGTTGCCGCTCCGCGTCCGCGCGCAGGCGCTGGATCTCGCCCTCGGCTTCGGCGCCGAGCTGGGCCTTCGCCTGGACCTGGCGCTCGCGCTCCTCGATGTCGTGCTCGAGCGAGGCGATGACCTCGTCCTTCTCGGAGACGCGCTGTCGCCACTTCTCTTCCTGCTCCTCGTAGAGGCGCTTGATGTCCATGAGCTCGGTGATCGCCGAGAAGTCGTTTGCGGACGCCATGATTCCTCCTCGGCCGCGCTCCTCGATCTTCGGGAAGAGCTTGCGGAGCTTGAGGGACAGGTCTTCGGGGTCGGTCGTGAGCTTCATCGCGGCGTCGACGTCGATCGCGGCGTTCACGAGAAGCGCGATGAGCGACTGGTTCATCGACTGCATCTTGAAATAGGCGACGCTGGACTCGACCTCCTCGAGGATCTCCTTCGTCTCGCCCGTCTCGATCTGCTTGGCGATCTTGGGAGAGTTCACGAGGATCTCGACGACGGGGATCAGGCCCTTGCCGTCGACGCGCTCGATGAGCTGCATCGACACGATCGCGCGCAGGACGAGGGCGAGCTGGCGGCGAACCTGGTTCTGCTGCGAAGGCGGGCAGGAGTCCATGATGCGGTCGATCGTCTGGGCGGCGCTGTTCGTGTGGAGCGTCGAGAAAACGAGGTGGCCCGTCTCGGCCGCCGTGATCGCGGTCGACATCGTCTCCCAGTCGCGCATCTCGCCGACCATGATGACGTCGGGGTCCTGCCGCATCACGTTCTTGAGCGCTTCCTGGAACGAGATCGTGTCCGTGCCCATCTCGCGCTGCGAGACCGAGGCCATGTTGTCCTGGAAAAGGTACTCGATCGGGTCCTCGATCGTGACGACGTGGACGGGGTGGCGCTCCGTGATGAGCTTCACGAGCGCCGCGAGCGTCGTGGACTTGCCCGAACCGGTCGGCCCGGTCACGAGGACGAGGCCGGCGGGGAGGTCCGCGAAGGTCTCGAGGGCGTCCGGGAGGTTGAGGGCGGCGACCTGCGGGATCTGGAACGGGATGCGGCGGAAGACGGCCGTCCACGTTCCGCGCTGGAGGTAGATGTTTCCGCGGAAGCGCGCGACGCCCGTGATCCCGTAGCCGATGTCGACCGCGTAATTCTGCTGCAGCTTGTCCCGCTGGTATGGCGTCAGGATCGGGAGGACCATGTCCTCGATCTCCTTCGGCTGCAGCGGGTCCGTTTTGAGGGGCACGAGCCTTCCGTTCACGCGCAGAAGGGGCGGGCGGCCGGGCTTCAGGTGAAGGTCCGACGCCTCTTTCTTCGTGACGAACTTCAGAAGCTCGGTCAGGTCCATCGTGTCGTTGTCCTCGGAAGGGACTGTTTAGGGTACCAGCCGGGGCGGACGTTTTCCAGATCCGGCCCGCGCCGCGAGCCACAGCCGGGCGGCCCTTTCGCCGCGGATCTCGCCGGCGGCGAGGGCGAGGTCGAACGCGGCGAGGGCCGCGCCCAGTTGCGGACTCTCGGCGAGGGAAAGGACGCTGCGGATTTCGTCGAGCGGAAGAGGGCGGGAGGGCTTCAGGATGCGGCGGAGCGCAGCGGGCCGGCGGCGCACGGCCTCTGCGGCACGCGCGAGGGCTCGAGTGCGCGCGTCGCCGACCGCGAGGAGGAAGAGAAGAGATTCTGCTTCGAAAGGGGAAGAGAGCCGGAGCAGCTCGGCGACGTCCCGGCGGGTTGGGGGCCGGGGCGCGCCGCGCGCGCCCCGACCCTTCCCCGGCACGCCGGAGGCCAGAGCGAAGAGCCGGCTCGCGAGCCTCTGCTCCTCCCGCGAGGTCTTCCACCTTCTAAGAAAATCTCCGGCCCTCTTCGGACCTTGAGGAAACAACAGCAAAGCGCGGGCGACGCGAGGATCCGAGGACTCGAGCCTTCGGACGAGGGAGATCCCGCGCCGCGTTCGGGGCGCGCTGCCTCGAATGAGCGTCTGCAGGGCGCCGATCCGTTCGAGGAAGCGCAGCGCGCGGTCGCGGTCCCTCGGCGGCGCCGCGAGCAGCTTGTCCAGTTCGACGAGCCTCCTCTCCTCCGACGCCTTTCGAAGAGATTTCGCGGCGGCCCTGATCTCGGATGCGGCGCCTGTCGCCACGCGAAAACCCTGCAGCTGCGCGAGGAAGCGCGCGGCCCTCAGGACTCTCAGGGGATCTTCGAGAAACACCCCACGGCGCGGCGGCCGAAGGCGCCTCCTCCGAAGGTCCTCGAGGGCTCCCGGCGGAGAGACGAATGCGCCGGAGGGGAGATCAAAGGCCAGCGCATTGATGGTGAGGTCGCGCCGGAGGAGATCGGCGTCCCGGCCGCCTTCCTCCTCCCAGACGTCGATCTCGCGCCCGTGGAACGGAACCTTGAGGATGCTCCGGGGCGCGGCGCCGACGGCGACGACGCGCGATCCGGCGCGCGCCGCGAGCCGCGCGGCGAACGCGCCGGCGCGGCCCGGCGCAGCCGTCAGGTCGAGGTCGCCGCCGGGCCGCCCGAGGAAGGCGTCACGCACCGCGCCGCCAACGGCGCGGACGCGGTCGTCCGGCCCGGCGCACGCGGCCGCGAGGGCGACATCCTCGCGTCGCGAGAGGCGCCGCCAGGCGCGGGCGGACGCGGCCGTCACGCGCCGGTTCCGGGCGCGCCGGCGTCCGGAAGGCGCCAGGCGACGCATTTCACGTTCGCGCCGTCCGGCTCCGCGTACGCGGTGAGCTCGGCGTCCATCGCGTCCGCAAGCCGCCGCGCGACCGACAGCCCGAACTCGCCCGCGCCGCGCGCCGAGCCGACGTCGTCGAAGAGATGCTCGGTTTTTCCGGGGGAGAGCGTCGGAGCGCGGTCGACGACCTTCACGAACGCGCGGCCTTCTCCGGTCGACGCGAGGAGGCGGACCTCGGAGTCGCCGCGAGGCGAGCGCCGGAGCGAGTGGTCCACGAGGTTCGTGAGGAGCCGTTCGACCTTCTCTCGGTCGCCCGCGACTTTCGGGAGGCCTTTCGGGACCTCGCACGTCAGGCGGACGCCCCTCTTGAAAGCGGCCGCCGAGAGCGCGGGCGCGAGGCCCCGGACGACCTCGCCGAGGTCGATCTCGGCGAGGCGGAGCGTCGACCGCGCGCGGCCCGTCACGGCGGCGTCGAGGACGTCGGCGATGAGCCGCTCGAGGCGGGACAGGCTCTCGGACGCGGTCTTGAGGAGCTGCGTCGGGCGCTCCGGCACGTCTTCCGCGAGGTCGCTCAGCACGACCTCGAGATAGCTCTGCGCGATCGCGAGAGGCGTCCGGAGCTCGTGCGCCGCGGCCGTCCAGAAGCGCGCGCGCACGACGTCCGCTTCCCGGACGCCGTGCTGGAGCGTCTCGAGCAGGCGCGACGTCGAATCGAGATCCGCCTGCAGCGCGAGCTCGCGCGCCTCGCGCGCGTCCTCGCGGCGCCGGTCGCGGAGCGTGATCGTGGACCAGCCCGCCTTCCCGGCCGTCTCGTCGGGCGTCGGGAGCGAGAGAACCTCGACGGGGATCGTCTCGCCGGCGGCGGTCACGAGGCGCGCGCGCGTCGTCGTGACGGGCGTCCCCGGCTGGGGCGTGAGCTGCGCGAACGAGTCCTCGGGCGCGAGCGGGCGGAGGAGCGATCGCACGTCGAGGCCGACGAGCTCGGAGGCCAGGCGCCCGGTCAGCGCGCAGAACGGCGGGTTCACGAGGAGGATCTCGCCCGATGGGCCGACCATCGCGGTCGCGTCCGGGATCCCCGTGAGGATGCGCTGGACGGCCCGCATGCGCTTGCGGTCCGGCCCCTTCTCGAGCGGCTCGGCCGGGCGCGTCGCGGCGAGGGAGGCGCGGAGAATGCGCGCGGTCGCCGCGAGGAGCGCGACGTCCACGAGGCCGAACGGCGTTCCTTCCCGCACCGCGTGGAGATAGAGGTCGCTTCCGTCGCCGGGGAGGAGCTGGCAGAGGAGCGAGCGCTTCGGCTGCCCGGCGAAATACGGGCTCGCGCCCTCCATGAGGGGGTCCCGCTCGACTTCTTCGACGAGAACGGCGCCCGATCTCGCGCCCGCAGCGCGGAGCTCGGGATAACGGGCGATCTCGACCGAGCGGCCGACGATCCCGGGGCCGAGGCTCGACCCTTCTACCGCGGCGACCGGCGAGCCCGCTTTCCAGCGGTAGAGCGTCACGCGCGAGGCGTCGAGAGCGAGGGAGAGCGATCGGAGCGCGTGCTCGACGAACCCGCTCGCGCCCTCGGCGACCTGCTCCCAGAGGTCGAGGAGTCCGGTGAGCTGGACGCGCGACAGGAGCAAGGCCGGCGCCGGGTCGTCCGAGCCCTCGCCGAGCGCCGCCGTCGCCCGGCTCCACGGGCCGGGTGCGACGGTCTCGAGGGCCGCCGGTCGGAGCGGGGCGCCCTCTTCCCCGAGGACGAATACCGGGGGCGGCGAACCCGACGCCGGCAGGCGCGAAAGCAGCGCGGCGCCGTCCGCGAGCGAGCCCGGAGGGACGACGAGGACGATCTCGGGCTGAGACGATTCGGCGAGCGACACGGCTTCGTCGACAGTGACCGCGACGAGCAACTCACTGCCGGCTCGCTCGAGCGGGCCGCGCACGGACTCCGGGACTCCGCCTCCCGGACGGAACAGGAGGAAGGGCCGCATGGAACGTCTCGAGGCACGGTACGGGCGGGCGCCGCGCGCGTCAAGGCGGCTGCTAGACTTTCCGGGTGAAAATCGACGCGGCGCTCGTGTCTCGCGTGGCGTCGCTCGCGGCGCTCGAGCTGACCGGCGAGGAGCGCGACGCACTCGCGAGCCAGCTCACGCGGATCGTCGAGCACTTCGAGGCCCTCCGCGCGATTCCCGACGAGCTCCTCGCGGGCGACCCGCCCGCGCCGCCGAGCCCTCTGAGAAGGGACGAAGCCCGGGACGGCTCGCCGGGCGCGCTCGTGGAGGCGAACGCGCCCGAGTTTGCGCACGGCCACTTCGTCGTCCCCCGCGTCGTCTCGAGGGACGCGTGACGTCCGGAGCCGGCGACTTTCTCGACGGCCCTTTCTCCACGCTCGTGGCGGCCGTCTCGACGGGCGCCGTGGCGGCGCGGGACCTTGCCGGGGCTTCGCTCGCGCGCGCGGAGAAGGCGCGCGACCTCTACGGCGCCTTCCTCTCGATCGACGCCGCCGGCGCGCTGCGCCAGGCGGAGGCCGTCGATCGCCGGGTCGCCGGGGGCGAGCGCCTCCCGCTCGCGGGCGTGCCGCTCGCCGTCAAGGACAACATCAACGTCGCGGGACGTGCTTCCACGGCGGGCTCGAAAATCCTCGCGGGCTTCGTCTCTCCGGACGACGCGACGTGCGTCGCCCGTCTCGTCGCGGCGGGCGCGGTCGTCGTCGGAAAGACGAACTGCGACGAGTTCGGGATGGGCTCGTCGAACGAGAACTCGGCGTACGGGCCCGCGCGGAACCCGTGGGACGCCTCCCGGGTTCCGGGAGGCTCGTCGGGAGGGTCGGCGGCGGCGGTCGCCTCGCGGGCGGTGCCGCTCGCGATCGGCACGGACACGGGCGGTTCGGTCCGCCAGCCCGCCTCGCTCTGCGGTCTCGTCGGCTGGAAACCCACGTACGGGCGCGTCTCCCGCTACGGCCTCATCGCGTTCGCCTCGTCGTTCGACCAGGCCGGCGCTTTGGCGCGATGCGTGCGCGACGCCGCGCGCGCGTTCACGGTCATGGCGGGCGCGGATCCGAAGGACGCGACGTCCCTCGCGACGAGGGTCCCGGACGT
>DATKLW010000149.1:0-26485 GCA_035542215.1 Thermoanaerobaculia bacterium
CTCGTCCGTGACGTCGCCGTGGGGCGAGACGCTCGTCAGCGCCGCCGAGACCGAGACGGTCCTGATCGCCGACGTCGACCCGGCCGTCGTCGCCGACGCGCGGGCGAAGTTCCCGGTGCTGGGTGACCGGCGGCCGGGGTACACGTACTGACTCCCGCCCGATAAGCCTCCTGCATCAGGGCCGTCCTGCCCCGTTCGCCCCCAGATTCTCCTTAGGCGAAAGCCTGCGAGGAGAGCCGCCATGGCGAAAATCCTTCGAAACGCATCGCGTAAGCCCGTTTCCGTTCCGGAGACCGCCACCGTCCTCGAAGCCGTCAAGACGATGGTGAAGGAGCGCATCGGCGCCGTCGTCGTCATGAAGGGCAAGAAGATGACGGGGATCTTTTCCGAGCGGGACGTCCTCGACAAGATCGTCCTCGCGCGGCGCGACCCGGCCAAGACGCGGGTCTCGGCCGTCATGACGGCGAACGTCCTTTCGATCGCCGCTCCCGGCGACGATTCCGAGGCGGCGACGACGATGGCCGAGCACCACATCCGCCACCTGCCGATCGTCGACGGGAAAAAGAAGGTCGTCGGGGTCGTGTCGCTGCGCCACGTCATGGAGGACCGGATCGCGGATCTCGAGCACGAGGTGAACGTCCTCACGGCGTACCTCGGTTACGACGGCGTCGCCGGCTGACCCGGCTTCCCCGCCGTTCTCGCTTCCTCCCCGGAATGCGCCGGGCCCGCGACGCGTTTGAGGCCTCATGGCTCGAAACGACGCCTCCCTCCGCGACCATCTCTCACGCGCGCTCTCCTGGGACAGCGCGCACGTCAGCCTCGAGGACGCCGTCAAGGGCTTGCCCGCCCGCCTGAGGGGAAAGAGGCCGAAGGGCTTCACGCACTCGCCGTGGGAGCTCCTCGAGCACATCCGGCTCGCGCAGCGCGACCTCCTCGACTTCTGCCGCGACCCGGGCTACCAGGAAGGCGAGTGGCCGGAGGCATATTGGCCGAAGTCGCCGGCGCCGCCCTCGCCGGGGGCCTGGGCCGCCAGCCTGAAGGCCGTCGCCGCGGACCGCGAGGACTTCAAGGACTTCGTCGCGACGACTCCGAACCTCTTCGCGGAGATTCCCGGCTACCCGGGCAAGACGATCCTCCGCTCCGTGCTCCTCGCGATCGACCACGCGTCGTACCACGCAGGCCAGCTCCTCATGGCGAAGAAGCTCCTCGGCGCGTGACGCCCGAGCCGCTTGTGAAGGCCGTCACAAGGTCGAACTAGCGCATCTTCATCATTTCCGGCCTTCGCCCGCCTCCCCATCCTTACGCATCCGGAACCTCAAAAGGGCCCGGCCAGGAGGGTATTCCGATGGCGATGACTACGTCCGCGCCCGATGCGAAGGCGCAGGAAGGTGCCGCGAAGATGCGTGACTCCCTCTCGATCACCGACAACCGGACAGGGAAGGCCTACGAGGTCCCGATCAAGGACGACACGATCCGGGCCCTCGACCTTCGCCAGATCAAGGTCCAGCCCACCGATTTCGGCCTCATGACGTACGACCCGGCGTTCATGAACACCGCGTCGTGCAAGAGCAGGATCACGTTCATCGACGGCGACAAGGGCATCCTGAACTACCGCGGCTACCCGATCGCCGAGCTCGCGGAGAACACGACGTACCTCGAGACCGCGTACCTCGTCGTCCACGGCGAGCTCCCGACGAAGACCGAGTACGAGGCCTGGACGAACGACATCACGTTCCACACGATGGTCCACGAGAACATCAAGGACCTCATGAAGGGCTTCCGGTACGACGCGCACCCGATGGGGATGCTCGCGTCCACGGTCGCGGCCCTCTCGACGTTCTACCCCGAGGCCAAGGAAGTCCGCGAGGCGGCGACGCGCCGCCAGCAGATCATCCGGCTCATCGCGAAGATGCCGACCCTCGCGGCGTTCGCGTACCGCCACTCCATCGGCTGGCCGTTCTCGTACCCGGACAACGAGCTGTCCTACACGGCGAACTTCCTCCAGATGATGTACCGCGCGGTCGAGCCGAAGTACGTCGCGAACCCGGTCCTCGTCAAGGCCCTCGAAATTCTCTTCATCCTCCACGCGGATCACGAGCAGAACTGCTCGACGAACGCGATGCGCGCGATCGCCTCTTCCGAGGCCGACCCGTACGTCTCGGCGGCCGGCGCGATCGGCGCCCTCTACGGGCCGCTCCACGGCGGCGCGAACGAGGCCGTCCTCCGGATGCTCTTCGAGATCGGATCGAAGAACAACATCCCGGCCTTCATCAAGTCCGTCAAGGAGTCCGGCGGCGAGAAGCGCCTCATGGGCTTCGGCCACCGCGTCTACAAGAACTACGACCCGCGCGCCAAGGTCATCAAGCAGATGGCCGAGCAGGTCTTCGAGGTCACGGGCCGCAACCCGCTCCTCGACATCGCTCTCGAGCTCGAGCGGATCGCCCTCGAGGACGATTACTTCATCAAGAAAAAGCTCTACCCGAACGTGGACTTCTACTCGGGCCTGATTTACCAGGCGATGAAGTTCCCCGTCGACATGTTCCCCGTCCTCTTCGCGATCCCGCGCATGTCGGGCTGGCTCGCGCAGTGGGACGAGATGATCTCCGACAACGACCAGAAGATCGCCCGCCCGCGCCAGATCTACCTCGGCTCCGGCGAGCGCCACTTCAAGCCCTTCGACAAGCGCTAGTCGTCCTCGGATCCCGTTTCGACGCCGCCGGAGCCGCAAGGCCCGGCGGCGTTTCCGTTCCGGGCCGCGCGATACGATGCCCGCGAGGTTCCCATGCCGAAATCCCTCAAGGCCCGGCTGAAGGCCGGCGAGGCCATTCACGGCCTCCTCTCCCCCAACCTCGAGGCGACGACCCTCGAGACGCTCGGCCTCGTCGGCTTCGCCCTCTACATCCTCGACACCGAGCACGGCCCCGGCGGGCCGCGCGAGGCCGAGGACGTCGCGCGCGCGTGCGAGATCGCGGGGATGTCGCTCCTCGTGAGGCCGCGCAGCCTCGACCCGAAGCTCATCCTCCAGTATCTCGACGCGGGCGCGATCGGGATCATGCTGCCCGGCCTGCGCGAGACCGACGAGGCGAAACGCCTCGTCGAGGCCGTGAAGTACCCTCCGAAGGGCCTGCGCGGCATCGCGGCCGTGCGCGCGAACCGATGGACGCTCGGCCCCGAGAAGATCGAGGATTACGTGGCGCGCGTGAACGAGGAGACGCTCGTCCTGCCGCAGATCGAGACGCTCGAAGCCGTCGCGAAGCTCCCCGAGCTCGTGAAGGTGCCCGGCGTGGACGGGTTCATCATCGGGCCGCGCGACCTCGCGATGGCGATGGGCTACCCCGGCGGGCCGGCCCGGCCGGAGGTGGAGGCGGCGGTCGACCGGATCACGAAAACCGTCCTCGACGCCGGGCTCTTCATCGGGACCGTCGCCGCGACCGGCGCCCGTGCGAAAGAGCTGATGGCCAAGGGCCACCGCATCCTCCTGCACAACGTGACGGCGCTCCTGAAGAACGGGGCGGCCGCGTACTTCGCGGCCGCGGGCTGACGCCGCGGGGCGCGGCCGTCAGCAGATCTCGAGGGGGATCGAGAGCAAAAGCGCCGCCTCCGGGCGGCACGCCCCTTCGCCGCAGGCGCGGTGCGCGACGCGCACCGCGATCTCCTTCCTCCCTTTCGACGCGTTCCGGGAGACGGAGAAGGAGAGATTTGCCTCGAAGATTCCGTACCAACCCGTCTCGTCGTCGTGCGCCGAGCTGGTCAACTTCAACGGCTCCGGCAGGGGGATTTCTTCGAAGGTGAATTCCGACCCTCCCCACGCCTCGATGCGCAGCCCGTCGGGCCACTGCAGGTGCCAGCCGGGAGAGACGGAAATCCGGAGGCGGATCGCGCCCTTCCCGCCTCGCAAGACCTTCGGCTCGACCGCCACTCCCTCGACGCGCACGGGCCCGGCCTGAGCCTCGCCCCCATTCACCTTCGAAGAAATCTCCTCTTCTCCTTCTCCATACCGATCCTCGAACTCGAACAGCGCCTCCAGCGCGAAGAACCACGACTCCGTCCCGTGCGGTGAGCGCGACATGAGCCAGCCGACCTCGTCGACGGCGTGCTTCGCCTCCTTCGCGAGCACCCGGTCGCCCGTGGCGAGCGCGAGGCGGGCGAGCGCCCGGGCCGCCGCACCCGACGCCGAGGGGACCGCCTTGTCGAAGAGGTCGCGGCCGCTGGCGAGCAGCGTCTCGTTTCCCACCCCCGAGAACGTGAAGCCCGGGCCGTCCTTCCGGCGGAAGCGCTCCAGCAGCGAGCCCGCCGACGCCCTCGCCTCGTCGTGCCAGATCCCGCCGGCGCCCGGACCCTCGGCGTCCGCGAGGTCGAGGAGGGAGAGCGCGAGGAACGCCTCGTCCTCGAGGAACGCGGGGATCTTCGCCTCGCCGTCTTTCCAGGTACGCGCGAGGACGCCGTCCGGAAGCCGCGCGACGTTCAGGAGGAAGCGCGCGCCGACGCGCGCGGCCTCGAGGTAGCGCGGCTCGCCGAGCGCCCGCGCCGCAACCGCAAAGCCGGAGACGGCGAGCGCGTTCCAGCCGGCGACGCGCTTGTCGTCGAGCGCGGGAGGGATTCTCTTTGCTCGCGCATCGAGAAGTCGAAGCCGCAACGGCCGAAGCCGTTCTTCCGCACCCGGAGTAGAAGAGATTTTCTTAGAAAGAAAGAGGACCGAGGCGCCGGTGCCGTGCCCCGTCGCTTCCTCGGCGAAGTTGCCGCCCTCCCGAACCCCATACCATTCGCAGAAAAAGCGCCCGTCCGATTCGCCGAGGCATTCCCGGATCTGCGCCGGGTCCCAGCAGAAATATTTTCCTTCTTCTCCCTCCGAGTCCGCGTCCGTCGCCGCGTAGAAGCCGCCCTCGGTGCCGCGCATCTCACGGAGGAGGTAGTCGCCCGTCTCGCGCGCGACCTGCCCGTAAAGCGCGTCGCCCGTGACGGCGTACGCGCGCGCGTAGACGCCGAGGAGCTGGGCGTTGTCCGTGAGCATCTTTTCGAAGTGCGGAAGGAGCCACTCGGCGTCCGTGGAGTAACGGTGGAAGCCGCCGCCGAGGTGGTCGCGGATGCCGCCGAGAGCCATGCCGTCGAGCGTCCCGACCGCGTGCACGAGCGCCGCGGCGTCGCCCGCGGCCCCGCGCGCGAGGAGCCACTCGAGCGCGAGATGCGGCGGGAACTTCGGCGCGCTGCCGAAACCGCCGTGGCGCGGGTCGAAAGCGCGAGAGAGAGCCTCGCCCGGAAGGAGCAGCGCGTCGCGGGAGAGGGACGCCGAGGTATGACTTCCGGCGGGGTCGGCCGCGCGCGCGACCTCGCCGGCGATCCGCGCGGCCGAGTCCTCGAGCGCCGCGCGCTCGTTGCCCCAGGCCTGGGCGATCCGGAGGAGGAGGGTCTTGAATCCGGCGCGCCCGTGCCGGTCCTCGGGCGGAAAGTAGGTCCCCGCGAAGAACGGCTTGCCGTCCGGCAGGAGGAAAGCCGAGAGCGGCCAGCCGCCGCGCCCGGTCGTGAGCTGAACCGCGGTCATATACACGTCGTCGACGTCGGGCCGCTCCTCACGGTCGACCTTGATCGAGACGAAGTGCTCGTTCAGGAGGTCTGCGATCGCCGCGTTCTCGAACGACTCCTTCTCCATGACGTGGCACCAGTGACAGGACGAGTAGCCGATCGAGAGGAAGACGGGCTTCTCCTCCCGGCGGGCCTGCGCAAAGGCCTCGTCGCCCCACGGGTGCCAGTCGACCGGGTTATGGGCGTGCTGGAGGAGGTACGGCGACGTCTCTCCGGCGAGACGATTACTCACGGGGGTAGCATCTCACCAATGCGGAAAGCGGACTACGGCGTGGACGCTCCGGGCGTCGTCCGGAATCTGTTCGTGGCCGCGGGACTTCTCCTCGCCGCGCTCGTCGTCTGTCCCCCGAGCGCCGGCCCGTTCCGGGTCGCCGGAGCGGACGTGACGTTCGAGCTGCGCGGGATCTTCGCGGGGCCCGCGGTCGGCTGCCTCCTCGGCGGCGCACTCATGCTCGGATACGCCGAATGGGGCAAGTTCCGCCACCGGGAGCGGATGCTCGCGATGATCCCGTGGACCGGCGCTGAGTTCGTTCTCGACGTCGGGACCGGGCGCGGCCTCCTCGCGATCGGCGCGGCGAAGCGGCTCACGACCGGGACCGCCGTCGGCGTCGATGTCTGGAGCGCGAAGGATCTCTCCGGGAACAGCGCCGATGCCTTCCTCGCAAACGCCGAGGCCGAGGGCGTCGCCGAGCGCGTCGAGGTGCGGAGCGCGGACGCGCGGGCGATGCCGTTTCCCGATGCGTCGTTCGACGTGGTCCTCTCGAACCTGTGCCTCCACAACATTCCCGACGCAGGCGGCCGGGCCGACGCGTGCCACGAGATCGCGCGCGTCCTCAAGAGGGGCGGCGTCGCGCTCGTCTCGGACTTCGTGAGGACGGGCGACTACGCCCGGTCGTTCGAGGCCGCCGGGCTCGCCGTCGCGCGTACCGGGCCGCACGTCCTCGACGTCTTCCCGCCGCTGCGGGTCATCCGCGCCGTAAAGCCCGCAGCCTGACTCAGGCGAGGAGCGGTCGCGCGAACGGCCGAACGAGGAGACCGAGGACGCTCGGCGCGAGGCGGCCCGCGGCGAGCTTCTTCAGCCTCACGGCCTGCTCGGCGACGATCCCGCCGAAGACGAGGAGCCTCGGGACGTCGGCCGGCTCGAAAACGGAGAGAGCGCCGTGGACGGACGCCGCCGCGAGCGGCCCGAACATCACGAGCAGGAAGATCGCGCTCGTCCGGCCCCAACGGAGGCCGTCGAACCCGAAGCGCTCGGCGAGGCGGGCCTGGTCGTCGACAGGCAGGAGGCCCGCGGCCGGCTCGAGGACGTGGTAGCGGTCGAGGACGTCCTGCGCGGCGCCGGAATCGACTCCCCGGACGGCCTTCTCGGCCGGGGCCGGCCTCCCCTCCGCGCGCGCCTTCGCCCTCCCGAGCCTCCGCCACGCCTCGTAGAGGAGCGTTCCGGCGAGAGTGCCGATCGGGCGCCCCTGCAGGACGCACACGACGAGGCGCGCCGTGGACTCGGCGAGGAGGTAGAGGCCGAAGACGAGAATCGGGAGCGGGACGGAGCCTTCGCCGGTCAGCGACGCGGCCATGAGGAGGATCAGGGAGACCCACCCGAGGACCCAGAGCGGAATCGCCGAGGAGAGGCTCAGGAGACGGGCCGGGACGTTGTAGTCGCGCTCGAGCCGCTCCTGGACGTGGCCCGGAAGGCTGCCGGCCAGCGGCGCGAGGAGGAGGACGTACACGTGGCGGTCCGACCGCCGCGCCACGTCGGCGCGCTCGTGCGAGCGCGCGGCCTCCGCATCGGCTCCGTACGTCTCGACGACGCGCATCGCGTGGCGCTCGTCCCAGGGCGCGAGGACGTACCGGACGGCCGCGCCGCCGAGCGGCCGCACCTCGAGGACCTCGAAAAACTCTTCTTCCCACCGAACGGCGCTGCCCGGGTGCTCCACGGAGGTCGGCGTCGCGGCGCTGCGGCCACCCCAGCCCTTCGGAAAGTCGCAGTCGAGAAGGAGACGCCCGCCCGCCTCGACGCCAAGCCGGTCGCGTCCGAAGGCGCGGGGCATGCGTTTTCCTCCGTCCCCGATGTTAGCGCGGAGTGTATAAACTTCCCGGCGATGAAGCTCGTCTCGTACCTGCCCCCGGAAGGCGAGACCTCGCAGTCGGGCACGTTTCGCCGGCACCCGCGCGTCGGAGCCGTCATCGGCGAAGACCGGATCCTCGACTTCGCGCGCGCTCACCCGCGCTTCGCGAACGTCTCGATGCTCGACTTCGTGAGACGCTCGGGAGAGCTGCTGCCCGAGGCGCGCTCGCTCGTCGGGATGGCCTCCGAGCTGCCCCGCGAGGCCTTCCTGTCCGAGGCGACGGTCACCCTCGTCGCGCCGCTCCCGCGGCCCGTCTCCATCCGCGACGGTTACGCCTTCCGCCAGCACGTCGAGACGGCCCGGCGGAACCGCGGCCTCGCGATGATCCCGGAGTTCGACGAGTTCCCGGTCTTCTACTTCACGAACGCCCTCGCGGTCACGGGCCCCGGCGAGCTCCGCGTCGGGAGAAGGCGCCTCGAGAAGCTCGACTTCGAGCTCGAGTGCTTCTGCGTGATCGGCCGGCACGTCCTGAACCCGACGCTCGCGGAGGCGGACGACGCGATCTTCGGCTACGGCGTCATGAACGACTTCTCGGCGCGCGCGCTCCAGATGGAGGAGATGAAGCTGAATCTCGGGCCCGCCAAGGGCAAGGACTTCGCGACCGGCCTCGGGCCCTGGCTCGTCACGAAGGACGAGCTGAAGGACCGGCTCCGCCCATCGCCGAAGGGCAACGTCCTCCACGCGGCGATGTCGGCGACCGTGAACCACGTCCCGGTCTCGCAAGGGGACGTTTCGCAGATGGACTGGACGTTCGCCGAGCTCATCCGCCGCGCGGCCGACGGCGTCACCCTCGAGCCCGGCGAGGTCATCGGCTCGGGCACCGTCGGGACCGGCTGCTTCCTCGAGCTGAACGGCTCGAAGGTCACGCACGACCAGTGGCTGAAGCCCGGCGACCTCGTGAGCCTGACGATCGACGGGCTCGGGACGCTCACGAACACGATCGTCGAGGACGCCGCCCGATGACGTTCCCTCCGGACGACCTCGCGTCCCTCTACGCCTTCAACGTCTGGGCGAACGCGCGCGTCGTCGAGGCCCTCCGGACCATCCCGGAGCACGACTACGAGAAAGAGCAGGGCGGGGGCTGGCCGTCGCTGAGGGCCACGTTCGTCCACATCGCGGGCGCGACGGACGCGTGGGCGGAGCGGTTCGCCGGCCGGGACGCCACGCGCCTCCCCACCGCCGCGGAGCTCCCGACGCTCGACGACGCCGTGCGCGTCCTCCTCGCCGCACAGGACAAGCACGCGGCTCTTCTGCCGTCGTACGACGCGGCGCGGCTCGCGGGGCCTTTCACGTGGACGAACCTCAAGGGCGAGGCGAAGACCGCTCCGTTCTGGGTCGTCGTCCGGCACGTCGTGAACCATCAGACCTACCACCGCGGGCAGATCTCCTCGATGCTGCGCCGCCTCGGCCACGCGCCGAAAGCGACGGACATGGTCGTCTGGGGCATCGAGATCGCGTCCCGCGCCTGACATGCCGACCCTCGAGCAGTCCTTCTTCGACCGCTGGATCCGCCGCGGCCTCATCTCGAGCTTCGCGTTCGGATTCACGCTGCCGTACTTCCGCCTCCTGAACCGCATCCACGCGACGGGCGACGCGGTCCTCGACACCTTGCCGCGGAAAAACGTCGTCTTCCTGTCCAACCACCAGACGTATTTCATGGAGGCGATCGCGTTCTTCGACCTCGTTTACGTCAAGCATTCCCTCCCGCTCGAGGACCCGTTCACGCGATTCTCGGCCGCGACGGAGACGATGCAGAAGAACCTCGTGACGCAGATCTTCACGAAGGCGGGCGGCGTCACGTTTCGCCGCAGCTTCCGCGAGGGCGGCAAGGACGTGAAGCGCTCCGTGGACCTCGAGGGCGTTGCGAAAGTCGAGGAGGCGATCGCGAACGGCTGGCTGCTCCACTTCCCAGCCGGGACGACGCAGAAGGGCGCGCCGCTCCGGCCCGGAGTCGCGCAGCTCCTCCACCGGACGAAGGCCGTCGCGGTCCCCATGCGCGTGGACGGGTTCCGGAGGCTCCTCCTCTACAAACAGATCCCGGGCAAGGTCCTGAGAAAGTGCCACCTGACGCTCCACCCCCCGATGGACCTCGGTGCGTTCTACGCCGCTCCGTTCGACCGGGACGCCGGCGCCGCGGTCGTCGCGCAGCTGAGCGCGATCCTCGCCGACCCCGCGTGAGCGGAGACCGGTGAACGTCCTCGATCTCACCGCGCTCCTCTTCGCCGGGGCGACGGCCGCCGGCTTCATCGGCGCGCTGACGGGCCTCGGCGGCGGCGTCGTGCTCGTCCCGCTCCTCACCCTCGGCCTCGGCGTGGACATCAAGTACGCGATCGGCACGGCCCTCGTCGCCGTGATCGCGACGTCCAGCGGTGCCGCCGCCGCCTACGTTCGGGAGGGCTTTTCCAACGTGCGGATCGGTCTCTTCTTCGAGATTGCGACGACGCTCGGCGCACTCCTCGGCGCGACCCTCGCGGCGTGGACGCCGACGTCCGCGATTGCCGTGATCTTCGGCGTCGTCCTCCTCGGCTCGACCGCGTTCTCGTGGCACGGACACGTCGCGGGGCCGGCAAACCGCTCCCCCGACCCCATCGCCACGCGCCTGAACCTCAACGGCTCCTTTCCCTCGCTCGCCGGCGAGCAGGCCTACTTCCCGCACCATGTGCCGTACGCCTGGCTCCTCATGGTCGTCGCGGGCGCTCTCTCGGGCCTCCTCGGGATCGGTTCCGGCGCGCTCAAGGTCCTCTCGATGGACAACGTCCTCGGGCTCCCCTACAAGGTTTCGACGACGACGAGCAACTTCATGATCGGCGTCACCGCCGCCGCGAGCGCGGGCGTCTACCTGAGCCGCGGGTACATCGACCCCGCGCTGGCCGGACCCGTCGTCCTCGGCGTCCTCGCGGGCTCGGCGCTCGGTGCGCGCGTTCTCACGAGGACGCGCTCGACGATTCTCCGGATCGTCTTCACGGCCGTCGTTCTCGTGATGGGGATCCAGATGATCACCCAGGGCCTGCGGGGGACCGTGTGACGGCCGGGCGCAGCGAGCGCCGTCTCGCGCTCGAGGTCGGGGGGATCCTGCGTCTCGGCATGATCGTCGCGAGCGCCGTGATCGCGCTCGGTCTCGTCCCGTACCTCGTTCGCGACGGCGGCCGGCACGTGGACTACCATGTCTTCCGCGGCGAGCCCGCGGTCTTCCGGACCGTTCCGGGCGCGATCGCGTACGCGGCCACGGCCCATCCCCGCGGGATCATGCAGCTCGGCGTCTTTCTCCTTCTCGCGACTCCGGTCGCGCGCGTCGCGCTCTGCCTCGTCGAGTTCGCCCGCGAGAGGGACCGCCTCTACGTCGCCGTCACGCTCGCGGTTCTCGCCGCGCTCGCCTGGGGGATGTTCGGCCCGGGATGACCGCGGCTAGACGACCGTGAGCGTGAATGCGGGCGGCTCGAGCATGTGCTGCTTGACCGCGCACGCGTCGACGGCGCGCGCAATCACCGGCCGGTACTTCTCCGGGAAGCCCGGAGGGAGCGTCAGCGTGACGCCGATGGAGGAGAGGCGCTTCTTCTCCTCGTCGCGCACGGTCTCGAGCGAGAGTCCGAGACCGTCCGTCGCGATCTTTCGCTCCTGGCAGAAGCGCAGCGCGTAATAGCCCATGCACGTCGCGATCGAGGCGAGGAAGAGCTCGAACGGCGCCGGCGCGGAGTCGTCCCCCCAGGGAAGAGGCTGGTCGGTCCGGACTTCGTGGCCCTCCAGATCTGCCGTCACGACTCCGCCACCGGGGAACGAAACGGCGATCTTCACGCGGCCTCCCCCGAGCAGCAGGACGCTTTCACGCCGGGAAGCGCGTCCCGGAGGCCCGCCTTCCTCAGGATCGCGATCATCGGGCACCACTTCGTGAGCCCGCTCTGGAGGAGGTTCGCGCCCACGAAGGCGGTGAACAGGTAGAAGCCCGGGTGCACGAAGTGTCCGAGGGCGACGGAGGCCAGGACGAAGGACCCGGCGATGGCGCGGAGGGCGTCGTTTATGGTCATCGTTTTCTCCCGTGTCGGCCGGCTTTCTCCGGTTGACTCTTATGACTATATAGTTATATATTAATTCTCTATGGAATGGAAGCCGTTTCCCGCCGCCCTTCTTCTTCTCGCGGCGGCCGTGTCCCCGCCGGCCCGCGCCGACGAGAGGACGCCCCCGCCCGCTCCTCTGACGCTCCGGGGCGCGATGCAGAAGGCCCGGGAAAGCGCCCGGGAGGTCACCGCCGCGCAGGCCCGCCAGGGCGCCGCCGAGGCCCGCGCTTCACAGGCGAAGGGCTTCCGGCTGCCGTCCGTGAACCTGACCGCCCTCTGGATGCGCACGAACAACCCGGCAGAGGTCTTCGCCCTGAAGCTGAACCAGGGCGTTTTCTCGTTCCCGGAGTTCGTGTCGTCGAACCCGAACGACGCGTCGCCCCTGAACACGGGGGTCACGCGCGCCGAGGTCGTCCTCCCCCTCTTCACGGGCGGGGAGCTCTCGGGCCGGATCGACCAGGCGAAGCTCGCGGCCGCCTCCGCGTCGGAGACCTCCTCGTGGGTGGCCGACAACGCCGCCCTCGCGGCCGCCGAGGCGTACGTGATGGTTGCCGAGGCCGAGGAATACACGGCCCTCCTCCACAAGTCGCGCGACACGGTCGCCGCGCACGTCAGGCTGGCTGGAGATTACGTCGCGCAAGGCATGCTCGTGCGCTCGGAGCTCCTGAGAGCCGAGGTCGAGCTCGCCCGGATGGATGATCTCGTGACCGAGGCCGACGGCCGCGTGCGCATCGCGAACGCGAACCTGGCCTTCAGGCTCGGCGAGCCGGGCGAGGCCTCCTGGGACCTCGCCGCCCTGCCCGACCCGCGGCCCGTCGCCGCGCCCGTGGACGGCTGGCTCGCGACGGCCGCGACGCGCGCCGACCTCGGCTCGGCGAAGAAGCTCCTCGCCGCCGGAGAGCTCGAGGAAGGCATCAGGAAGGCGCCCATCCTCCCGAAGATCGCGTTCGTCGCCAAGGGCGAGCTCTACGGCGACAAGCCGTTCGGGTCCACGGGCACGTCGGGCTCGATCATGGCCGTCGCGACGTGGAACGTGTTCGCGGGCGGCAGCGACCGCGCCGCGGCCGTCGCCGCGCGCGAGGAGGCCCGCGCGGGCCGCGAGGACGTCGCCCGATTCGGTGAGGGCGTCCGCCTCGAGGTTCGCCAGGCGTTCGAGGAGGCCCGGACCGCCGAGGCCAGGCACGAGACCGCGATGAAGGCGCTCGAATCGGCCCGCGAGGCCGAGCGCATCACCGAAGAGAGGTTCCGGGCGGGCGTCGTGAAGACGCTCGACCTCCTGGACGTCACCACGGCCCGCCGCGAGGCGGAGACGCGCGAGCTCGTCGCCCGCGCCGACGCCCACACGGCGGCGCTCAGGCTGGCCGTAAAGGCGGGCCGGCGCCCCGAGACCGCCCTGAACGGAGACGCGAAGTGAGAAAGATGGGAACGAAGATGAATCAAGAGAAGAGAATTTCTTCGAGTGTGAAGAGCATGGCCGCCGCCGGAGCCGCGCGGCGCGCGGCGCGTGAGGGCCAGGCAGTTTTCGGATTTTCTTCGAAGGGGTCGAGGGCGCGTCTCGCGGCGGGAATCGTCGCAGCGGTCATCGCTTCGGCGCTGCTCGGCGGCTGCGCCGGCCCGCATTCCCCTTCTAAGAAAGAAATTCCCGCCGTTGCCGCCGCCACGGCGCTCGTCGAGCGCGCGAGTCTTCCCGATCGCGTCACTCTCTACGGCACCGTCACCGCCGACCGCACCGCCGCCGTCTCGTCACGCGTGATGGCGAACGTCGTCGCCGTTCCCGCGCGCGTCGGCCAGGCCGTCGCGGCCGGCGACGTTCTCGTCGAGATCGACGCCGCGACCGCGAGCGGGCAGGTCGCGCAGGCGAAGGGAGCTCTCGCCCAGGCTCGCGCGGCGCTCTCCCTCGCCGAGCGCAACTACGAGCGCTACAAGGCCCTCGCGGCCACCGGCTCGGCCTCCGCGCTCGAGCTGGACATGACCCGGATGCAGTACGAGCAGGCGAAGGGCGCCGTCCAGCAGGGCGAGGGCGCGGTGGAGGCCGCCTCGTCCGTCGCGAAGGAGTCCCGCGTGACCGCGCCGTTCGCCGGCCGCGTGGCCGCCCGCCTCGTCGAGGCCGGCGACCTCGCGGCGCCGGGCCGCCCGCTCGTCACGATCGAGTCCGCGACCGGCCGCCGCCTCGTCGTCCAGGTGCCCGCGGGCACCGTCGCCACCTCGGGTCTCGCGGCCGGAAGGAAGCTCTCCGTGAAGATCGACGGCGTCGCCGCCGATCTCGCCGGAACCGTCGTCGAGATGTCGCCCGGCGCCGACCCGGGCAGCCACACGTACACCGCGACGCTCGAGCTCGCCGGAGCGCCGGTCGCGACGGGTCTCACGGGCCGGGCGACGCTCGAGGCCTCGCCCCGCGCGACGGTCCTCGTCCCCGAGTCCGCGGTTCTCACGAGCGGCGGCGTCACCCTCGTCGCCGTGAAGGACGAGGCCGGCAAGGCGCGCACCCGCGCCGTCACGACTGGCGCGGCCTCCGGCGGCAAGGTCGAAGTCCTCTCGGGCCTCGCGGGCGGCGAGACCGTCCTCGTCGGCCTCGCGGCCCCGCCGGCCGACGGAGCGCCTGTCGCCGCACCGAAGGACGCGAACGGCGGCGCCCGGTGAGCGAAAAGGCCCCGCACCCGCGGGACGCCCGCGAGGCGCTCCGCCGGAAGATGACGCGCCGACCGCTCGGCGCCTCCGGCAGGATCGCGAAGGCGTTCCTCGAATCCAAGCTGACCCCGCTCCTCGTCGTCGCCTCGCTCCTCCTCGGGGCGTTCGCGCTCCTCATCACGCCGCGCGAGGAGGAGCCCCAGATCAAGGTCCCGATGATCGACGTCTTCGTCGCGCTCCCGGGCGCGACGGCCGAGGAGGTCGAGAGCCGCGTCGTCTCGCCCGTCGAGAAGGCGCTCTACCAGATCCCGAACGTCGAGTTCGTCTACTCGACGTCGCAGCCCTCGGGCGGCATCGTGATCGTGCGCTTCATGGTCGGGACCGACCCCGACCAGGCCGTCGTCCGCGTTCACGCGAAGATCGCCGAGCTCGCTCCGAACCTCCCACCCGGGGCAATGCCGCCCGTCGTGGCCCCGCGCGGGATCGACGACGTGCCCGTCGCCGCGTACACGTTGTTCTCGAAGGACGCCTCGCCGATGCAGCTCCGGCAGATCGCCGAAGAGGTGAAGGCCGACTTCGCGCGCCACCCGCGCGTCGCGCAGGTGACGCTCATCGGCGGCCAACGCCGCGCCGTGAACGTCACGTTCGACCGCGACCGCCTCGCTGCGTACGGCGTCTCGCTCGCGCAGGCGTACGGCGCGCTCTCCGGGCTCAACTGGCGCCTCCCGGCCGGCAGCCTCACCACCGGCAACGCGGAGGTCCCGGTCGAGGTCGGCTCGCTCTTCCGGCGGGCCGAGGACGTGGGCACGGCCGTGATCGGCGTCGTGAACGGCAAGCCCGTCTGGCTGAAGGACGTCGCGACCGTCGCCGACGGGCCCGAGGAGCCCTCGCAGTACGCGTGGATGCTGACGAAGGAGGGCGACGACGCGCCGGCCGTCACGCTCGCGGTCGCCAAGAAGCCCGGCACGAACGCGGTCGACCTCGTGAGGGACCTCGACGCGAGGCTCGAAGGCCTGAGGGGCCCGGTCGTCCCGTCGAACGTGACCGTGCAGAAGACCCGCGACTACGGCCGGACCGCCGACGAGAAGTCGTCGGAGCTGATCTTCCACGTCGGCCTCGCGACGTTTTCCGTCGTACTCCTCATGGCGCTCTTCCTCGGGCGGCGCGAGGCGGTCGTCGTCCTCGTCGCGGTGCCCGCGACGCTCGCGCTCACGCTCTTCGCGTCGTACCTCTTCGGGTACACGCTGAACCGCGTCACGCTCTTCGCGCTCATCTTCGCGATCGGCATCCTCGTGGACGACGCGATCGTCGTCGTCGAGAACGTCCACCGCCACTACGAGCTCGGCTGGGGCGAGCCGCGCCTCGCGACCGTCTATGCCGTCGACGAGGTCGGCAACCCGACGATCCTCGCGACGTTCGCGGTCGTCGCCGCGCTCCTCCCGCTCGCCTTCGTCTCGGGCCTCATGGGCCCGTACATGCGGCCCATCCCCGTGAACGCGTCGGCCGCGATGGTGTTCTCGCTCCTCGTCGCGTTCGTCGTCTCCCCCTGGCTCACGTTCCGCCTCTTCCGGAAGTTCGCCGAGGAGCACCTCCGGGGCGAGGAGAACTTCGAGGCCGGCGCCGCCGTCGAGTCCGGAAAGCCCGAGGACCGCCTCCTCCGCCTCTACCGGCGGCTCTTCACGCCGCTCCTCGCGCACGCTGCGCGCCGCTGGGCTCTCCTCGGCGGCGTCGTCGCCCTCCTCCTCCTCTCCTGCGGCCTTTTCCTCGTCCGGGCGGCGAAGGTCAAGATGCTCCCGTACGACAACAAGAGCGAGCTGCAGGTCGTCCTCGACATGCCCGAAGGCACGACGCTCGAGGCCACGGCCGCCGCGGCGCGGACGCTCGCGACGCTCGTGAAGGCGCAGCCCGAGGTCACGGACGTCGAGGTCTACGCGGGAACGTCCGCCCCGTTCAACTTCAACGGCCTCGTCCGGCACTACTTCCTGCGCTCGGGCCCGCTCGTCGCGGACCTGCAGGTGAACCTCGCCTCCAAGGACGAGCGCAAGAAGGACAGCCATACGATCGCCAAGGAGATCCGCAACCGGATCGCCGAGGCCGGAAAGCGCCTCGGCGCGAACGTGAAGGTCACGGAGGTCCCGCCGGGGCCGCCGGTCCTCTCGACGATGGTCGCCGAGATCTACGGGCCGGACCCCGTCCAGAGGATCGCGCTCGCGAAGCAGGTCCGCGGCATCTTCGAGGGGACACCCGGCGTCGTGGACACGGACTGGCTCGTCGAGGACGCCTCGCCGAAGGTCGAGGTCGCGATCGACCGCGAGAAGGCGATGCGGAGCGGCGTGACGCCGGAGCTCGTCGTCAAGACGCTCCGGATCGCGCTCGACGGGATGGATGCTGGCCTTCTGCGCGTCGACGCGGCGCGCGAGGCCGTGCCGATCGTCCTCCGGCTCGACCGGGCGCAGCGCGCGGGCCTCGAGGGCCTGCTCGCGACGACCGTTCCGTCGCAGACGGGCCGCCTCGTCCCGATCCGCGAGCTCGTGACGGTCGTCCCGGGCGCGCGGGCGCCGTTCGTCTACCACAAGAACCTGCAGCCCGTGACGTACGTCCTCGCCGAGATGGCGGGCGTCGCCGAGGCGCCCGTGTACGGAATCCTCGACATGAAGAAGAAGGTCGAGGCGCTCCGCGGCCCCGGCGGGAAGCCGCTCGACGTCTTCAACACGGCGCTCCCGTCCGACTCGAACCGCTACGCGCTCAAATGGGACGGCGAGTGGCACGTCACGGTCGAGGTCTTCCGGGACATGGGGATCGCCTTCGCGGCCGTCCTCGTCCTGATCTACGTCCTCGTCGTCGGGTGGTTCCGGTCGTTCGTGACGCCGCTCATCATCATGGCGCCGATCCCGCTCACGCTCATCGGCATCGTGCCGGCGCACGCCGCCTTCGGCGTGTTCTTCACGGCGACGTCCATGATCGGCTTCATCGCGCTCGCGGGGATCATCGTGCGCAACTCGATCCTCCTCGTGGACTTCATCAACCTCGAGCTCGCCGCGGGCGAGCCGCTCGAGGAGGCCGTCATCAAGGCGGGTGCCGTGCGTTTCCGCCCGATCGTCCTGACCGCGCTCGCCCTCGTGGCGGGCGGCGGCGTCATCCTCCTCGATCCGATCTTCCAGGGCCTCGCGGTCGCGCTCATCTCGGGCGTCGTGGTCGCGACCGCCCTGACGCTCGTCGTGATCCCGCTGCTCTACTTCATGTACGTCAGGGCGTTCGGGGCCTCCCTGGAGATCCCCATGCCCGAGGAGATTCCCGATGCCCCTGCGCGAATTCACGTGCACGAACCGCGATAACACGTTCGACGAGCTCGTCGCGTGAGGGTGACTCCGGGGCCCGTCGGGCCCCGTCGAGCCTCGAACGCCTGCGGAGCCGGGCGGCTCCCGTCGACGGACGCCGGCTGCGAGGAGGTCGCGGCCCGATTCCGGGCGCTCTCCGAGCCCATGCGCCTGAAGATCCTGCGGCGTCTCGCCCGCGGCGAAGCCTCCGTCGGCGAGATGCTCAGGGAGGTCGGCGGCACGCAGGCGAATGTCTCGAGGCACCTCGCCGTCCTGCACGGCTCGGCGCTCGTGAACCGCCGCAAGGACGGTACGCGCACCGTCTACAGGATCGCGGACCCGACGCTCCTCGCGATCTGCTCGATCGTCTGCGAGGACGTGGAGCGCGGGGCGCGCGACCGCGCGAGCGCGATTCTCGGACCTCGAGCCCGGACGCCCTGAGGCTGCCCCCGGGTCAGCTCTTCGACCCGGCCGGCGCGGGCGAGGCCGCCGCTCCCTTCTTCACGTGGACGACGTTGCTCGTCTTCTTCCCTTTCTTCGTCTTCTTCGCCTTCACGGTCTTGACGTTCGAGGACTTCTTCACGGCGGCGGTGGTCGCGGAGGCGGGCGACTTCGCGTCCGGCGCGGACGATGCGGCCTCGAGGAGCGGAGCTCCCGCGAGCGAAGCCAGGGCGACAGCGAGCCCGACGATGAAACGCTTTTTCATGGTTCCCCCTTTTCCACGCCCCCGTGCTCGATCGGCGCGGGGCATGCTCGCAGAGAGCCGGACTCAATCCACATGCCACCGGCGCCGCGTCATTTCTGCCGGTACGCCCGTTGCAGGCGAAAGACTGTCGCGACGGCGGGACGTGGACCGCCTGGGCCCGACCTCCCCGCCGCCGGAAGGAGGGTCCGATGGGAATCAGGGCTCCATGGGGAATCGCCGCGCTCCTGGGACTCGCGTGTGTCGGCGAGGCGGGCTACATCGCCGCGCACCGCGCCTCCGCGTCGTCGCCGCAGGCCGCCGGCACGGCGAGGCCGGCGGACGCCGAGCTCGGCCACTGGGAGAAACGCCTGCACGAGGCGATCGCGAAGAGCGGCAAGCTCGAAGACCACGACTTCGACGCGCTTTTCGGGGACGACTTCTTCCGGCGCCGGTTCGACCCGTTCTCGGAGGTCGACCGCGTCGGGCGACGCCTGGCGGAAGGCCTCGACGCATCCGACCGCGGCCTCTTCGACACGTCGTTCCACGACTGGTTCTCGAAGCGGATGGCCTTGACCGGCATCACGACGAAGGTCGTGGACGAGGGCAAGGACGTCGAGGTGACGTTCGGCGTCCCGGGCCTCGACGAAGACTCCGCGAAGTTCGACGTCAACGCGAACCGGATCCGCTTCCGCTACGACGCCCGCACGGAGGAGACGCACGACGGCCGTGACGTCCGGACGTCCGAGAAGGTCGAGAAGATCCTTCCCCTGCCGGCGGGCGCGGATCCGAACGGCTTCGAGGTCCGGAAGGGAAAGGACGAGGTCACGCTCGTGTTCCGCCGGCTCTCACACGGCGCGTGAACGCCGGGCCGGCGGAAGGAGGCTGCTCGTGTTCTCCATACGCATGCATCCGTCCACTCTCGGCCTCGGGCTCCTCGCGGCCCTGGCGGCGGCGCCGGCCCGGGCACACGCTCGGACGGCGGACGCGTCCACGCTCCAGGTTGTCGCGCCCCTGCACGTCCCCGGCGCCGTACTCGAGCCCGGCGTCTACACGCTCCGCGTCGTCGAGGAGCGAGCCGACCGGAACATCATCCGGATCACGGACGCCCGCGGGAGGATCTGCGCGATCGCGGCCGCGACGCCCGACGTCGTGCCGCGCGCGCGGTCCGATTCGGAGTTCGTGATCGACGTGGACGCGAAGGGCCGTCCGATGGCGCTGCGCTCGTGGTGGGCGCCGCACGACCGCACGGGCGAGGACTTCGTCTACGCCCGAGACGAGGAGGCGGAGTTCGCGCGGCGCGCCGTCACTTCTTCGGCCGATCCCTCCGCTTCCGCGCCGTCGGGCGGGTCGAAATCCGTCGGATCCGGTCCGTGAGGCTGCCGGGCCGGATCTGGACCTCCGACCGCGTGAGGTCGCCGATCGCGACGTCCATCCTCACGTCCAGTCCCCCGGACTTCGAAAGCCCGATCTTCTGGCTCGCGTAGACGCTCCGGTGCCCGACGAGGAGAAACGCCGTCCCCGCCGCGAGCGCCGCGTAGACCCCGACGTCCCGCGGCAGGAGCTCGATGCCCATGATCGCCGCGGCGATCGGCGTATTCGCGGCGGCCGCGACGACGCTCACGAAGCCGAACGCGGCGAACAGGCCCGTCGGGAGGTGGAGGAGGCGCGCGAGGGCCGCGCCGCTCGTGGCCCCGATGAAGAAGAGCGGCGTCACGATGCCGCCGCTTCCACCCGTCTCGAGCGTGACCGCGGTTGCGACGATCTTCCAGAGGAACGCGAGAATGGCGATCGTCCCCGTCGCGGCGAGCGCGCTCTCGATCGTCGCGACCCCAAGCCCCGCATAAGCGTCGCCGACGAGCGAATAGAAGGCTGCGAGGAAGACCCCGCCTCCGGCCGCGACGAGGTACGGGTGGTTCTCGAAGCGGCGGAGCCCGCGTTCGACCCCGCGCATCGCCTCGATCAGAAGGAGCGCGACGATGCCGAAAACGGCCCCGAAGACGATCGACAGGCCGACGAGCTCGGACTTCCCGAGGCCGCCGAGCCCCTCGTGAAGGCCGGGAACGGGCGCCTGCACGCCGCAGACGAGGTGGGCGACGATGCCCGAGACGAGGCACGGAAAGAGAACCGCGTATTCGATCCGGCCGAGGTAAAGCACCTCGATTCCGAAGATCGCGCCCGAGATCGGCGTTCCGAAGACGGCCGCGAAGCCGCCGCCGATCCCGCAGATCACGAGGCGGCGGCGGTCCTCGTCCTTCAGCCGGAGGAGGTCGGCGAAGAGACTCGCGATCGAGGCCCCGATCTGGGCGCACGGGCCCTCTTTCCCCACCGAGCCCCCGAAGGCGAGCGTGATGACGGTCGCGAGAAGCTTGATCGGCGCGACTTTCCACGGGATCCGGCCGGACTCGCGGTGGACTGCCGCGATCACGGCCTCGGTTCCGTGGCCGCGCGCCGTCGGCGCGAACGTCCGGATCAGGAGGACGCACGCCGGCAGAGCGAGCGGGAGGAGCCACACGGGGTGGACGCCGCCGGGCGTCACGCGTCTCACCCATGTCCCGGAGGCCGCGAGCGCCCACAGGAACGCGCGCGTCCCGAAGCCGACGCAGAGCCCGGCCGCGGCGCCGAGGATCGTCCACTTGAGAGTGCTGATGACGAGAGCCGCGTGCTCCGTGTACCAGCGCGTCTCGTCCGCGAGTCTCGGCGCCGGCTCTTCCGGCTCCACGGTCAGCGGGCCGTCACGACGAAATGCGCCCGCCGGTTCTGCGCCCAGGAGGCCTCGTCGTGCCCCGTCGCGAACGGGCGCTCCTTGCCGTACGAGATCGTCTTCAGGCGCCCCGCCTCGACGCCGAGGCTCGCGAGGTAATCCCTCGCGGCGGACGCGCGGCGCTCGCCGAGCGCCATGTTGTACGCCGCCGTCCCGCGCTCGTCGCAGTGGCCCTCGATCGTCGCCTTCACGGTCGGATGAGCCTTCAGCCACGTCGCGTCGCCCGCCAGCGCGTCCCTCTGGGACGCTTCGATCGCGTACCGGTCGAACTCGAAGAAGGCGTCCTTGAGGTAGCCGCGGCGGTTGATCTCGTCCACGGACGTCGGCAGCGACTCCTCGGCGACGCGCGGCGGGGCCGGGGTCGGGGCCGGCGTGGGCTCGAGCCGGACGACGGTCGGCGTGGGCGTCGGCGCGGGAGCGGCGACCTGCGCGGGCGGCTTGGGAGAGCAGGACGCGGCGAAGATCCCGGCGACAGCGAGCGCGCCGGCGAGCACGAGGCGGGAATGCGTGGACATGCGGACCCCCTTCGCGGCGGAGTCTCGCGCGATTTTCGTTTGAGGTCAAATGAATTTCCGTGCGATGATCCCTTCGTGGGACGCGCGCCTGAGCCCCAGGAGCCCCTCGGGAGGGTGCTCGACTTCATGCGCCTCATCTGGGCGCTCGACCACGGCCTCCAGTCGCTCTCGAAGAGGATGCAGTCCTCGATCGGCCTCACGGGGCCGCAGCGCGTCGCCCTGCGCGTCCTCGGCCGGCGGCCCTCGATCTCCGCGGGCGCCCTCTCCGGGATCCTCCGTGTGCACCCGAGCACGCTGACGGGCGTCCTCCACCGCCTCGAGGAGAGGGGCCTCGTCCGGCGGACCCGCGATCCCGGGGACGGTCGGCGGACGCTCCTCGAGCTCACGCCGCGCGGCAGGAAGCTCGACGTGCCCTCCCCGGGCACCGTCGAGGCGGTCGTCGCGCGGGCCCTCGCCGGCGTCTCCGGGGCCCGCCTCCGGACCGTGGCCGGCGTCCTCGCCACCATTTCCGCGGCGCTCCTCGAGGAGGCGTCCGCGCCCGCCCGCGGCCGCCGCCCGCGGGCCTGAGCCCGGTCCGCGCCCCGTCAACGGCATCATTGACGTCCGCCCGCAGCGGTCATAATGATCGCTATATGGCGATGCACGCGCACCTGCCGCTCACGGACGCCGGCTGCGACGAGGTCGCGCTCCGCTTCCGCGCCCTTGCCGAGCCCATGCGCCTCAAGATCCTCCGGCGCCTCTTCCGCGGCGAGGCCTCCGTCGGCGAGATCCTCGAGGAGGTCGGCGGCACCCAGGCGAACGTCAGCAAGCACCTCGCCGTCCTGTACGGCTCGGCGCTCGTGGAACGCCGCAAGGACGGCACCCGGACGGTCTACCGCATCGGCGACCCCACCCTCCTGAAGATCTGCTCGATCGTCTGCGACGGCGTCGAACGCGACGCCCGCGACAAGGCGAACGCGATCCTCGGGCGCCCCGGCCGAGGCCGACGCTGAGACCCGGGGCGCCGGAACCGCCCCGCCTCGTCGACGCCGGCTCTGCCGCGCCGCGCGGCCCCGTCGTCACCGGCTCGCCCGCCGGAGAGGCCGCGTTCCTCGCGCGCCTCCGCGACCGCGTGGTCGGCGCCGGAATGACGATGCCCGGCCCCGGCGGCGAACTGCCCATGCGGTACTTCGACTTCATCGCGTCGGGCCGCTTCCACCGCGACGTCGAGGACGAGCTGAACGAGCGCGTCCTCCCGTTCATGGCCAACACGCACACGGAGAGCAGCTTCACGGGGCGCCTCATGACGGAGCGCTACATGGCGGCTCTCCGGAAGATCGGCGCGTACGTGGGCGCAACGGGAGACGACGCCGTCATCCCGGTCGGCTCTGGCTCGACCGGGGCGATCAACCGCCTCATCCACGTCCTCGGCCTGAGGCTGCCGGACCAGCTCGACGTACGGTTCGGTCTCGCGGCCCGCATTCCGCCCGAGGAGCGGCCCGTCGTCTTCCGGTCGCTCATGGAGCACCACTCGAACGACATCGCCTGGCGCGAGACGATCGGGGATTCCGTCTACGTCGAATTCGACGCGGACGGGCGGATCAGCCTCGAGGACCTCGACCGGAAGCTCACGGCGCACGCGGCGCGGCCCTGGAAGATCGGGACGTTCAGCGCCGCGTCGAACGTCACCGGGATCCTGAACGACGTCCACGGCCTCGCGCGCGTCCTCCACCGGCACGGCGCGCTCGCATTCTTCGACTTTGCGGCGGCCGGCCCGTACGTGGACGTCGACATGCATCCCGCCGGCGACCCCGGCGGCGCCCTCGACGCCGTCTTCTTCTCCGTCCACAAGTTTCTCGGCGGGCCGCGGACGCCCGGCATCCTCATCGCGCACCGCCGGCTCTTCACGAACCGCGTCCCGGCCGAGCCGGGCGGCGGGACCGTGCTGTACACGTCGCCGTGGGACCACCGCTACCTCGGCGCGATCGAGTCGCGCGAGACGGGCGGCACGCCGCCGATCGTCCAGACGATCCAGGCCGGCCTCGCGTTCGATCTCAAGGCGGCCGTCGGCGCGGCGCGCGCCGACCGGATCGAGCAGGACTACCTCGCCCGCGCGATCTCCGCCTGGCGCGGACGGGACGACCTCTACCTCCTCGGCAACCTCGGAACGCCGCGCCTTGGCGTCCTGTCCGTGATCTTCCGCCACGTCCACCACAACCTCGCCGCGCGGCTCCTGAACGACCTCTTCGGGATCCAGGTCCGCGCCGGATGCATGTGCGCGGGTCCGTACGGCCACCTCCTCCTCCACATCGACGAGGAGCACTCGAGGACGATCCGCCACCGGCTCGACGAGGGGCACCTCGGCGAAAAGCCCGGCTGGGTCCGGATCAGCCTCTCTCCCACCGTGACCGAGGCCGAGTTCCAGGCGCTGCTCGAGGGCGTGGACCACGTCGCGCGCCACGGCCGCGAGCTCGCGGACGACTACTTCCAGACCGACGAGACCGGCGAATGGGCGCGGCGAGCGGCCGCAAAGGCGCACGGAAAGGAACCGAGATGACCGACGTCCGAAAGATGCATCCCGCCACCCGCATCATCCACGCGGGCCAGCACCCCGACCCCGCGACGGGCGCCGTCTCGACGCCGATCTACCAGAGCTCGACGTTCGCGTTCAAGAACGCCGACGAGGGCGCCGCGCGCTTCCAGGGCCGCGACCCCGGGTACAAGTACACGCGTCTCGGCAACCCGACCGTCGCGGCCCTCGAGGAGTGCCTCGCGACGCTCGAGGGCGGGTGCGGCGCGCTCGGCGCCGCGACCGGGATGGCCGCGATCAACGCCGTCTACCTCGCGTTCCTCGGCCAGGACGCCCACGTCGTCGGGACGGATTCCGTCTACGGGCCATCGCGGCTCGTGCTCGAGAACGAGTACTCCCGGTTCGGCGTCGCCTCGACGTGGGTCGACTCGTCGGATCCCGCGAACGTCGCCGCCGCGATGCGGCCGTCCACGAAGATGGTCTATGTCGAGTCGCCCGCGAACCCGACCATGAAGCTGACGGACATCGCGGCCTGCGCGGACGTCGCGCACGCGGGCGGCGCGCTCCTCGTCGTCGACAACACGTTCGCGTCCCCCATCCTGCAGCAGCCGCTCGCGCTCGGGGCCGACGTCGTCGTTCACAGCCTCACGAAGTACATCAACGGCCACACGGACGTCGTCGGCGGCGCGATCGTCGCGGGCGCGCCCGCGCTCCTCGACCGGCTCCGGAGGGTCCACACCGCTTTCGGCGGGACGATGGACCCGCACCAGGCGTGGCTCGTCCTCCGGGGCGTCAAGACGCTCGGCCTCAGGATGGAGCGCGCGCAGGCGAACGCGATGGAGGTCGCGCGCTTCCTCGAGAACCACCCCGGCGTCGCGTGGGTAAGGCACGCCGGCCTCCCGAGCCACCCGCAGCACGCGCTCATGCTCCGGCAGATGTCCGGCCCGGGCGCCTGCTTCTCCTTCGGCGTGAAGGGCGGGCTCGAAGCGGGCAAGGCGCTCATCGATTCCGTGAAGCTCGCGACGCTCGCCGTGAGCCTCGGCGGCGTCGAGACGCTCATCGAGCACCCGGCCTCGATGACGCACACGGGGATGCCGAAGCAGGAACGTGAGGCCGCCGGGATCTCGGACGACCTCGTTCGCATCTCCGTCGGCTGCGAGGACGTGCGCGACCTCGTCGCCGACCTCGAGCAGGCGCTCGGGAAGGCGGCCGCGGCCGTCCCGGCCGGGGTCGCGGCCGCCGCGACATGACGCTCTCCCCGGCTGAGGTCCTCGACCGCAAGGCCGCCTTCGCGAAGCAGCGCGAGGCCTTCCTCGCCCTCGGGCACGACGGGGCGCGCGCGGCCGCTCTCGTCCTCGACGCCGCCGGCCCACTCGACGGTCCCGTCCTCGACCTCGGCTCCGGGATGGGCGTGATGGCGCGCGAGCTCGCGCGACGCGGCCTCGCCGTCGAGAGCGTGGACGTGAACGCCGACGATCAGCAGATCGCGGCCGCGTTCACCGCGGGGACCGGCCTCGAAGAGAAGATCGTCTTCACCCCCGCGGACGGCGCCGCGCTCCCCTTCCCGGACGGCGCGTTCGCCGCCGCCGTCTCCTACAACGTTCTCCACCACCTCGCGGACGGCGCGTCCGTCCTGCGCGAGCTCCGGCGCGTCGTGAAGCCCGGCGGCGCCCTCGTGCTCGCGGACTTCTCGCGCGAAGGCTTCGACGTTGCTGCCCGCGTCCACGCCGCCGAGGGCGCCACGCATCCCGAGGGCCCCGTCACGCTCGACTGGGCGCGCGGCTTCCTCGCGGCGCTCGGACTCCCGGAGACCGGAGCCGGCGAGGCCCACCACGAGCGGTGGGCGACGTTCCGGAAACCTAGATGAAGATGATCTGGGCGCCCGCGCTCTTGTCGTAGAAGTCCATCGCGGAGATGACGTCCTCGACCTGCGGCACGAGGTCCGCCTTCGTGCGGTGGAACATCTCCATCGCCATCCGGCAGGCGTAGAGGCGTGCGCCCGCGTCCGACAGGTCCTGGAGCATCTCGCGGATCGTCGGGATCCGCAGCTTTGCGATCTCCTTCTTCATCATCCGGCTCGCGAGCGACTCCATCCCCGGCAGGCCCCCGAGGAGCGTCGGGAACGGCATCGACGGATTGCCGACCGTGGAGACGTGCAGCCCGTCGACCTTCTTTTCCGTGATGATGTCGAGTCCCCAGAACGTGAAGAAGAGCGTCGCTTCGATCCCGCTCATCCGGGCGGCGTTCGCGAGCACGAGGCCCGGATACGCCATGTCGAGGGTGCCCTTGGAGCAGATGATCGAGACGCGCGC